>CAZQGA010000007.1:0-20477 GCA_964592735.1 uncultured Chromatiaceae bacterium
GATCCGCTACCTCGGCGTCGGCGCCATGCTGGTCGGCGGACTCTGGGCGCTGGTCGCCATCCGCCATTCGCTCTTCTCGGGCGTGAAAAGCGGCCTCGCGCAATTCCGTCGCTCGCGCGAGCAGACACCGGATCCGCGTGAGCGCGACCTGCCGATGCCCTGGGTACTGGCCGGCATCGTCGCCTGCGTGCTGCCGATCTTCGTGCTCTACAGCCAGATCGTCGGCCACTACGGCATCGCCGCGGCGATGGCCGTGACCATGCTGGTGGCGGGCTTCCTCTTCTCTTCGGTGGCCGCTTACATGGCGGGCCTCGTCGGCTCATCCAACAACCCGATCTCGGGCGTGACGATGGCGACCATGCTGGTCGCCTCGCTGCTGCTTCTGCTGCTCCTCGGGCCGGAGAGCCAGCAGGGACCCGCCGCCGCGATCATGATCGGCGCCGTCGTCTGCTGCGCAGCTTCACTCGGCGGCGACCTGCTGCAGGATCTGAAAACCGGCCAGCTCGTCGGCGCGACGCCCTGGAAGCAACAGACGGCACTTGCCGCCGGCGTGCTCATCTCTGTTTTCGTGATGGCGCCGATCCTGAACCTCTTGCTCCACGCCTACGGCATCGGCACGCCGACCGGCGCGCATCCGAAGCCGCTGGTGGCGCCGCAGGCAACGCTCATGGCCTCCGTCGCCGAGGGCGTGTTTCGCGGTGGCCTGCCCTGGGGCATGGTGAGTGCGGGAGCAGCGATCGGCGTCGTCATCATCGCGATCGACGAATGGCTGCGCCGGACCGGGGCGGGCTTTCGCGCACCGGTGCTCGCGGTTGCCGTCGGCATCTACCTGCCGCTCGAGGTGGACACGCCGATCTTCATTGGCAGCCTCATCGCCTGGCTCGTGCAGCGCCGCCGGCAGCAGGCCGACAGCGGCGCCGGGGCGGGCACGCTCTTCGCGGCCGGGCTCATCACCGGCGAGGCACTGGTCGGCATCCTGCTTGCCATCCCGATCGTCATTAGCGGCAGCACCGAGCTGCTGGCCGTCCCTGCGGCCTGGCGGCCCGGCCCGCTTGCGGGCCTCGTCGCCGTCGCGCTGGTCGCGGGCCTGCTCTACCGTGCCGGGCTGCGCTCGCGCGGTTGAGCCGCGGCCAGCACCGTCGTTCTGGCTGCACGCCGGTCGCAGCCGGCAGCGCGGAAAACTACAATGGCAGCCCCTTTTCCCTGGCTTCACCCGGAGAACACCATGCCCGCCTACGTCGTCTCGGTCGTCCAGTTCACCAACATGACCCCGCAGCTCAAGGAATACGCACAGAAGTCCGCCGCCCTCGCCAAAAGCCACGGCGGCCGCTACATCGTGCGCGGCAAGGCTGCCGAGGTGCTCGAGGGTACCGGGCTCGACGGCAAGTCCGTGGTGATCCTGGAGTTCCCGACGATGGAGCAGCTCAAGGCCTTCGTGAAAGGCGACGAGTACCAGAAGACCGTCAAGCCGCTGCGCGCGGGTACCGGCATCTACGACATCGGCATCTTCGAGGCACCGCCGCCGGCGATGCAGTAGGCGGCGGGCGGCTTTAGCCGTCCACCACCATGAACGTCCCCTGCGCCTCGGCAACGAGCAGCTTGTCGCTGGCGCGGGTGGCGGTTCCCGTCATCATCGCCAGGCGCCCCTTGCGGCGCACCAGGCGGCCCTCGAGCAGGAGCTGGTCGCCCAATTCCACCGGCTCGCGATAGCGCACCTCGCAGCGCGCCGTATGCCCGCGCATCCCCTGCAGGAACAGCCAGTTCGCCATCACGTCATCGAGCGCGCAGTAGATGATGCCGCCGTGGACGAGGCGGTCGTAGCCGCAGTGGAAGGGGCCGGGCGTGAACTCCGTGCGGCAGGCGCCGTCTTCCATCCGGAAGGGCAGGCGCAAGCCCAGCGGGTTGTCGGGGCCGCAGACGAAGCACTGGTTGGCATCCGGGCGCGGGCGTTCATCGCTCATGGGCTCGTGCTCCCCGGCGCTTGTCCACCGCGCCGGTGAAACCTATGCTAGCTCCCATGGCCTACGATCCCAACAACATCTTCGCGAAGATCCTCCGCGGCGAGATGCCCGCCTTCCGCATCCACGAAGACGAGCGCACCCTGGTCATCATGGACGTCATGCCCCAGTCCGACGGGCATGTCCTGGTACTGCCGAAAAGCCCGGCCGAGAACATCTTCGACCTCGAACCCGCCATGGCCGCCGCCGTGATCCAGGTTGGCCAGCAGGCCGCCCGTGCCGTCAGGCAGGCCTTCAACTCCGACGGCGTCACACTCATGCAGTTCAACGGCCCCATCGCCGGCCAGACCGTCTTCCACTTCCATCTCCACGTCATCCCCCGCTATGCCGGCCAGCCGCTGCGCAGCCACGCGCGCGGCATGGCCGAAGCCGCACTCCTCGAAGCACAGGCCGCACGGATCCGGGCGGTGTGGGTGGGGTGAGTAACGCGGCTTTTGCGATGTTCTTTTTGGTCATCAGGAAGTGAAGAGAAAGCTCCCTTTCTGACTGCAGCTAATTTCCGGGGAAACTACAGGAAGAACGACATGCCTCGCTTTATCCAGCGCACCACCAGGCTTATCTTCGGAGCCGTCTGGGCCATCGTCATCACCGGCTGTGCCTCCATTATCACTGGCACTGAGCAAACGATGACTTTCAACAGCGAGCCGGATGGTGCGACGGTCATCGTTGCCGGCAAGACGCTCGGCAAAACACCCATTACGGTGAAGATTCCGAAGGACAAAAATCTGTCCATGACCTTCGAGAAAGATGGTTACAAATCATATACGACCCAGCTTTCTACCCATCTTCAGGGCTGGTTCTGGGGAAATATCGTGATTGGCGGCTTGCTCGGATCCACAACAGACGGCATATCCGGCGCCATGTATGAGTACTCCCCGGATCAGTATTTCGTCACCCTGGTAGCAGACAAACCCTATGGCGTAGCAGACGCCAGCAAGAGCCGCCGCATCAAGGAATTGTTCGTCGCTTTTGGTGGCGACATCAGGATGCAGCTATCTGCCGGTCATGGTGAACTACTGAATCAGGTTGTCAGCCTGCTCAACCCTGATCAGGGCTCAAGCGAAATGGTCATCAGCGTACTCAGAAAATTCGCTAGCGAAACCGATGATGACCTGGAACTCGCAAAAAAGGCTGTCTCCTTTTACGAGCCGGATAATCATTAGTGCCTCGGTGCCAATCCTTCAGTTCCGGGAACATGGCGCCGATGGGAGGTATGGTGCCGGTGTTACGGTTATTCGGTTATTCAGCCGTATCTCGACAACGGCCTGTACCCGGATACCGGACTAGCTGAATAACCGAAGCACCGGCATCGTTTCTGTTTCATCGAACGGGGCATCACATGTCAACGCTTGAACGTGCCATCGAAATTGCGGCGCAGGCACACGCCGGGCAGGTCGATGAAGCCGGCGAGCCCCGCATCCTGCATCCGATCCGCGTCATGTTGCGCATCACGCACCCGCAGGCGCGGATCGCAGCCGTCCTGCATGAGGTCCTCGAAGGCCAGACCGTCACGGCTGGGCAGTTGGCCCAGGCGGGATTTGCACCGGAAGTCATCGCAGCGGTTGAGGTGACAGCCCGCCAGCCCGGTGAATCGCTGCTGGAGGCTGCCGGGCGCGCGATCGAAGATCCGATCGCGCTGGAGGTCACGCTGGCAGACAACGCGGACAACCTCGACATCAGCCGGATCGCGCAACCCACGGCCCAGGACCTGCAACGGATCCAGGACTACCAGGACGTACGGGCGTTCCTGCTGGGAACGTCGTTCTAGGCGCTGCCCGTACCAACCCGGGCGCCGGCCTGCGCCACCACCGGGCGCACAGACGGGCGCCGGTCCACCTTGTCTTTATCGATGGCCCGGCCGGCGACGTTGGTCAGGTCGCGCAACTCACGCCCGTCAACCGGAAATACTCCGGCGCCGATACCGACAGTCACGCGCTGCAGACCGCTGTCGGCTTCGACCGTCATGGTGCCGACGTTGTGGCGGATGCGGTTGGCGACTCCTTTTGCGATGGCAGCATCCGCACCGGACAGGAAGAGAATGAATTCGTCACCGCCGTAGCGGGCGACGAGATCCACTGAGCGCGTGCTGCGCCGGAGGGCCTCGGCCACCGCGACGAGGGCACGATCACCTGCCTCGGGGCCAAGGCGGGCATTGAGCAGTTTCAAATCGTCGATATCCACCAGCAGCACGCTGAAGTCCGTGCCACGCTGGATCGCGCGCTCGCGCTCCTGCGCGACGAGACGCGTAAAGGCCTGCAGGTTGAGGAGGCCGGTCAGATCATCGCGGTCGGCGCGAAGCTGGAGCTGCGCACGGGCCTCGGTCGCTGCCAGCGCCAGGGTATTGATGAGGATCGCCGCAAGCGCCACCGGCACTCCTTCGATGAGAAGGCCCAGGACATCGCTCGACACCTGCACCGCAGGCCCGGCAGCCAGCCAGGCGATGGCCAGGCGGGCAAGGAGCGCCAGCACGACGAGCGCACCGAGCGCACCTCGCCCAAGAGTCAGCGCAGCGACGATGATCGGCAGCAGGCAGAGGTCTCGCAGCGATGCCTGCGGATCGCCGGAGAAGGCGAGTACCGCGCTGCTGAACACGAGCATCACCACAACACCCGGCAAGGGATTGTCCCGCGCGTGACGCGCCAGATCGGGCACCAGGCGTGAAGCGAGAAGCCAGCCGGCATAGGCAAAACAGGCGCCGAGGTACCAGCCTGGTTGCGTGAGCCCGCCAGTCGCCACGAAGATAAGCGCGAGTGCCAGCAGGACCACATCGATCCAGGCGAGGCAAAGCCGGGTGCCGTCGAACCTCCGGGCGTCCGGAGAGCCAACGGCCGATGCGGGTGAAGCTGCCATGTTTACTGATATCCCGGCGGCTGCCGCCAGGCGCCGCCCCGCCATGCCAGGCGGAAACCCTGCAGATGACACGCATGGTGCCGGAGCAGGCCTGCGGTTGTCCGCGACCGGCTTGGCAGATTGCACTTCAGGAGGGCGACGTGCGGCGCCGGTCGGCGCGGGCAATCCGCAAGCGTCAGCTCTGGCTCACCTGCCCGGGTGACGCAGCAGGCGGCTGCGGCTCAACCACCGCGCCCTGCTTGAGCAGCTCAAGGGCACGCTCGAGCGCAGGGTCTGCTGCGGGCGGCTGGGCGGGCGCAGCCGTATTCTCGAGTACGACGTCGGGCGTGATTCCCTGCCCATTGATCGACGCGCCGGATGGCGTGAAATAGCGTGAGGTCGTCAGCTTGAGGGCGCGGCCGTCGGACAACGGGATCACTGTCTGCACCGAACCCTTGCCGAAAGTCCGGCTGCCGACGAGCGTGGCACGCTGGTTGTCCCGCAGCGCGGCGGCGACGATCTCCGCGGCCGAGGCCGAGCCGCCGTTGACCAGGACGACAATCGACGAGCCCTGCAACAACTCGCCCGCGCGGGCCTCGTGACGGAATCTCGCATCACGACCACGGCCGCTCGCCGTGACGATGACGCCGCTGTCGAGGAGGTCATCACTCACGGCGACGGCGGCATCGAGCACACCGCCCGGATTGTTGCGCAGATCAAGCACCAGGCCCCTGAGTCTCACGCCACGCGGCGTACTGGTGAGATCGGCCAGCGCCTGGCGGAAATCCGCATCTGTGGTCTCACTGAACTGGCTGATGCGCACGTAACCCAAGCCCGGTTCAAGCAGGCGTGTGCGGACGCTGTGGAATTGCACATTGCTGCGTATGAGCTCAAAGACGAGCGGCGCGGGTTCACCAGATCGCGATACCGTCAGCCGCACCTGGCTGCCGGGCGGCCCTCGCAAGCGCGAGATGGCTGCGACGATGTTGTCGGTGGAGACCACCATCTCATCGATGCGCAGGATGATGTCCCCGCTCCTTATCCCGGCCTTGTCGGCCGGCGTACCCTCGATGGGCGAGACCACCAGTACCCTGCCGTCCCGGGTATTGACCTCCAGGCCGACACCCGAATAGTTCCCGCTGGTGCCGATGCGGATTTCCTCGAAAGCCGCCGCATCGAGGAATTGGGAGTGTGGGTCGAGCCCCGCCACCATGCCGCGCACGGCATTCTCGAGGAGGCGCTGGTCGTCAACGGGTTCGACGTACTCCTGCCGGACCCGCTCGAGCACTTCAGCGAACAGCCGGACCTCATCCCAGGGCAGCACGCTGCCTTGGGTGTCACGTCCGGCGAACACACTCCCGCCAGCGACCACGGTGAGACCCACGACCAGACCAAGGCCAAAAAGGAACCAACCACGGGCTTTGCCGGACACGAGCGTGATCCTGGGCGGGGGGATGCGCACCACCTTACCACAGGGTGTCCTGGCCGGCGGATGCCGGCACTACCCGGCCTGCCTAGCGCACCCAACTGCCCGGATCGACGGGTTTGCCGTTGCGGCGCACCTCGAAATACAGCCCCGGCTGACTCGCCCCGCCGCTGTCGCCCACGCGCGAGATGACCTCGCCCTGCGCCACCGCATCACCGACGGTTTTGAGCAGATCCTGGTTGTGACCGTAGAGGCTCATGACACCCTTGCCGTGGTCCACCACCATCAGCAGTCCGAGGCCAGGCAGCCAGTCCGCGTAGGCGACACGGCCGCTGCGCACGGCGCGCACCTCGGTGCCGGACTGGGCCTCGAGCACCATGCCATCCCAGCGCAGCAGGCCGTCCGCACGCGGCTGGCCATAGCGCGCCAGCGCGCGTCCACGCAGCGGCAGATCCTTCACTTGCAGTGCGGGGCCCGGGGGTGGCTGCACGGGCGCCGGCCGTGCCGCTGCCGCACGGCTCTCCCGCTCGAGCCTGGCCATCAGGGTGGACAGGCCCTTCGCTTCCCGGCGCAGCCTGGCCAGTTTCGCCTGGCGGTCCCCCAGGTTGCGCTCCAGTGTCTGCAGCGATTTCGCACGAACCTGGCGGGCAGCCGTGAGCTCGCGCACGCGGGCGGCCTGGCGATCACCGAGTTCGGCAATCTCGGCCAGCTGTGCCTCGAGCTCGGCAGCAGCGGCGGACAGGCGGGCGAGCTCCTGCTCCACGTCTTCGAGCAACTGGTGACGCTGGCGGGTGATATAGCCGTAGTACACGACACGACGGGAGAGAGCGACCGGATCCTGCTGCGTAAGCGCCACCCGCAACCACTCCTCGCGCCCGGTGGCATACGCCAGCCGCAGCTGGGAGGCGAGCGCCGCACGATGGCTGGCGAGGTCGGTCTCGGCATGCGCCATATCGGCGCGGATGGCGCGCTCCCGCGTACGGCCTTCGGTGAGCCGATGACGGATACCCTGCAGGGCCGTCCGTGCATCCGCCTCAACCAGTTCCGCCTCCTTCAGCGCCTTGCCGGCAGTGGGCTTCTCGGCCGCGGCCTTCGAGATCTCCGTTTCCAGGCCCCGGATGCGTGCCTGGATGGCGTCGAGCTCGCGTGCCGTTTCCGCCTTCCGGCCGGGAGCGCCGGCGGCCAGCACCGCACCGGCCAGCAGGCCCAGGATGGCCAGGGCCGTCACGAGGGCAGGCACAGGAGCCCTCGGCACGCCAGGGCAGGAGCGATGCTGGACAAGTGCTGTCATGACGCCGCAAACAAAGGAAAAGTAGCCTGAGCAGCAGCGATTTTGTCACAGCCACACGCTGATCGGGCCGCAGGACGGGCTGCAGCACGCAGTGAGCAGGTATAATCCGCGGCCATTCCACAAGGCACCCCCGCGCCCATGGCCCGATTCATCGAGTTCTGCCTGAACCACCCATTGCTCGTGGGGACCACGGCCTTTGCGCTCATCGCCGCGATCGCCAACGAGATCCGCCTGCGTGGCCGGGTCGGCCTGACGGTGGGGCCTGCGCGCGCGGTGCAGCTGATCAACCAGGGTGCAACGGTGGTCGATGTCCGCGAGAAGGCGGGGTTCGAGGGCGGCCACATCGTCGATGCCATCAATCTCGCTGCCAGTGAACTGGTGGCCAGTGCGGAGTCGCGCCTGAAAAAGAAACGGTCGGTGCTCCTCGTCTGCGACAGCGGCACACGGAGCATCCGGCTCGTCGGCGAGTTGCGCAAGGCCGGTTACGACAGCTGGTCGCTGGAAGGCGGGCTCACCGCCTGGCGCCGCGACAATCTGCCCGTGGTCACCGGCCGGCCGCGCAACTGAGGGCAACGCATGAGCAAGACAGCCGCGGTGGTCATCTACACGAAGCCGACCTGTCCGTATTGTCATGCCGCCAAGGCGCTGCTGCAGGACAAGGGCGTGGACTACGAGGAAATCAGCATCGCTGGCGATGCTGCCCGGCGCGAGGAGATGATCCAGCGCAGCGGCCGGCACACCGTCCCGCAGATCTTCATCGGCAGTCGCCACGTCGGCGGCTTCGATGATCTCTCCACACTCGACCAGCAAGGGCAGCTCGATCCGCTGCTCGGCCTGTAGCCGTCAACCCGAGGAGCAAACCCGACATGGCCACCGCAACGCCTCCCGGCAACGGCGCTGACAACAGCCATTCGCCCGGCCCGGCCTTCGAACTGCGGCTGGTGTTCGTCAAGGATGTCTCGTTCGAATCCCCGCACGTCCCCGGCGTGCTGTTCGGGCATGAGCAGCCCGAGCTGGCCTTCACCCTCGAAAGCAGCCACCGGCTGCGCGAGAAGGACGTCTTTGAAGTCTCCCTCGATGTCACGGTCCATGCCAAGGCCGCCGGGAAGTCGCTCTTCATCATCGAGATCAAGCAGGGCGGGTTGTTCGAGGTGCGCGGGTACCCGACCGAGGAAACCGTAAAGCTCCTGCGCACGCGGGCTCCGGAAGCGCTTTACCCCTACGCCCGGGAACTGGTCGCCTCCCTGGTGAGCCGCGGCGGCTTTCCGCGACTGCAGCTGCGCCCGATCAACTTTGAGGCGCAATACGCCGAGGCCCAGCGCGCAGCAGCGCAGCAGGACTCGTGAGGCAGCCACCGAAACCCGGCTCCATTGCCGTACTCGGTGCCGGCTCCTGGGGCACGGCGCTGGCAATCCAGCTGGCGAAGGTCAACGGGGCAACCTGCCTCTGGGGCCGCAACCCCACGGCGCTGCTCGAGATGGGCGCAACCCGCGTCAATCAGCGCTACCTGCCCATGGCCCGCCTGCCCGCCAACCTGTCGGTGGAACCCGACCTGGAGCGCGTGGTGCGCCAGCACCGCGACCTGCTGGTCTGCGTACCGAGCCAGGCTTTCCGCCAGCTCATCACGGACATCGCGCCACAGCTCGGGCCGACGAGCCGGATAGCCTGGGCCAGCAAGGGCTTCGAGCAGGCAACCGGCAAGCTGCCCCACGAAGTGGCGCGCGAGTTGCTTGGCGAGCGCATCGCGCTGGCGGTTCTCTCCGGGCCGACCTTTGCCCGTGAAGTCGCCGCAGGCCTGCCTGCCGCACTGACCGTGGCGGCGACGGAAACGGGCTTCGCCGACGAGCTTGCCATGCGGATCTCCGACCAGCGCTTCCGCGCCTATACCTCCGGTGACATGGTCGGCGTCGAGGTCGGCGGCGCGGTGAAAAACGTGCTCGCCATTGGTGCCGGCATCTCTGACGGACTCAAATTCGGTGCCAATGCCCGCATGGCACTCATCAACCGCGGGCTGGCGGAGATGACCCGGCTCGGCGTCGCACTCGGTGCCCGTCCCGAGACCTTCATGGGGCTGTCAGGCATGGGTGACCTGGTGCTCACCTGCACCGACGACCAGTCGCGCAACCGCCGTGTCGGCCTGCTGATTGCCACCGGCAAGAGCGCCGCCGAGGCAGCCGTGGAGATCGGTTTCGTCTGTGAAGGCATCTACGCTGCACAGTCAGTCTGGCGGGTGGCCAATCGCCTGGGCGTCGACATGCCGATCTGCGGCCAGATCTACCGCATCCTGTACGAGGGTGTCTCGCCGGGTGAGGCCGTCGCTACGCTGATGAACCGGGCGTTGCGGCCCGAATCCGAACTCTGAGGCTGGGATAGCGTCAGCCGCCGCCCGGAAAGCCCTGCTGGCGCCAGGCTTCGTAGATCACCACGGCCGCTGCATTCGACAGGTTGAGGCTGCGGTTGCCCGGCTTCAGCGCTATGCGCAACACCCGTCCGGGCTCGATCATCGCCAGTACGTCAGCGGGCAGGCCAGCCGTCTCCGCACCCATCAGGAACGCATCACCCGCCTGGTACGCAATCGTGGCGTAGGACGTCTGCCCGCGGGTCGAGAGCGCGAAGAGCCGGCGCGACCCGAGCGCTTCGAGGCAGGCCGCGAAATCGCGATGCACGGTGACGTTCGCCATCTCGTGATAATCGAGCCCCGCACGGCGCAGGTAGCGATCCTCGAGCGTGAAACCGAGCGGTTCGACGAGATGCAGGCGCGTCCCTGTGTTGGCGCACAGGCGTATGATATTGCCGGTATTCGGCGGGATTTCCGGCTGATGAAGGACCAGGTCGAACATTGACTGCACCACGCAACACCGCCGCCGACCCGCGGCTCGAAACCGCTTTCTGCGGCATGACCCTCGCCTCACCCATCGTGCTGCTCTCCGGCTGCGTGGGCTTCGGCGAAGAATACACGCGCGTGGCGGGCTTCTCGAACCGCGACACCGGCGCCATCGTCCTCAAGGGCACCACCGGGCAGGCCCGCCTTGGCAACCCGCCACACCGGGTGGCGGAGACGCCTGCCGGCATGCTCAACTCCATCGGCCTGCAGAACCCGGGCGTGGATGCCGTGGTGAAGAAGATCCTGCCCACGCTCGACTTCACCGAGACCCGCTTCTTCGCCAACGCCTGTGGCTCCACCATCGAGGAGTACGCCGAGGTCTGCCGGCGCTTCGACGACTCGGCGATCGACGCCATCGAGATCAACATTTCCTGCCCGAACGTGAAGGAAGGTGGCGCGTCCTTCGGCAACTACCCGGAGGCCTCGGCGCAGGTGGTGGCCGCCTGCCGGAAGGTGACGAAGAAACCGCTGATCGCCAAGCTGTCGCCCAACCAGGCCGACATCCAGGAAAACGCACGCCGCTGCATCGAAGCCGGTGCAGATGCACTGTCAGTCATCAACACCATCATGGGCATGGCGATCGACGTCGAGACCCGCCGGCCGGTACTCGGCAACGTCCAGGGCGGCCTTTCCGGTCCGGCCATCCGGCCGGTCGCCGTGTTGAAAACCTGGCAGGTCTACCAGGTGGCGAAGCCCCACGGTGTGCCGATCATCGGCCAGGGTGGCATCGTCAGTGCGCGTGATGCGCTCGAATTCATCATCGCCGGGGCGACCGCGGTGGGCGTGGGAACCGCGCTCTTCTACGATCCGCTGGTGTGCCAGAAAATCAACGCCGGCATCGCGCAATACCTGACGCAGCACCAGCTGCCACGACTCCAGGATCTCATCGGCAGCCTGGCCTGATCGGGGCGGTGATCGGTGCCGGTGTTACGGTTATTCGGTTGTTGGCTGGGACCGTGCCGCTAAAACCTGCTTCTGCTCGCTGCCAACAACCGAATAACCGTAACACCGGCACCTAGGACCTACGGCGTACCGCCGCCCGGCTCAGCCTGCGGTTGCTCAACCGAGGTCTGGCGTACGACAAAGGTCGTGGGTTCACTCTCGACGAGCACCGTGCCTTTCGCGTCGACTACCTGGGCGACGAGGGTATGCACCCCACGGTACACATCCTCAAGCTGCACTGAACTGCTGCCCTCGGCAAGATCCTGCGTCGTGCCATCGAGCTGGATACGCAGGTGGTGTCCGGGCTGGAGTGCGGGATTGGGTTGCAGGGATACCCGAACCTGGCCCGCTACATTCCAGAGCACCTCTTCCTGTGCCGGGCTGGTGATCTCGAGCGACTGGTAACGGGCCAACGCCGCCTGTTTGCCGGCGGTGCTGCTGCTCGTACTGGCGACTGGCTTCGGCGCGGAGTAACGGGAGGACTCCTCGATGCGGATCTTCTCGGCGCCCGGTTGCCACTGGTCGGAGTAGTGTGCCTGGCCGGCGGAATCAACCCAGCGGTAAACGTCGGTGGCGCCCGCCGGGAGGGCAAGGAGACAGGCAAGCAGGAAAACGATGCGCATGGCCCAAGCATACTCCCCGGCAACCGGGCGGAACCACCATCCCGTACGCCGATTAAGTCAAGGCATACGGCGGGGCGGCATCCCGCTCACAGGCTGTAATAAAGCTCGAACTCCACCGGATGGGTGGTCATGCGCAGGCGGCTGACATCGCGCATTTTCAGTTCGATGAAGCTGTCGATCAGGTCCGTGCTGAACACATCCCCCGCCAGCAGGAATTCCCGATCCTGGTCGAGTTCGTTCAGCGCCTGCTCCAGCGAGAAGGCAACCTGTGGAATCTGCTTCTCCTCCTCGGGCGGCAGGTCGTAGAGATCCTTGTCCATGGCCTCGCCGGGATTGATCTTGTTCCGGATGCCATCGAGACCGGCCATCAGCATCGCTGAGAACGCCAGATAGGGATTGGCGGTGCTGTCGGGGAAGCGGACCTCGACGCGACGGCCCTTGGGGCCGGAAAGCGGGATGCGGACCGAGGCCGAACGGTTGCGCGCAGAGTAAGCGAGCATCACCGGCGCCTCGAAGTGGGGCACCAGGCGCTTGTAGCTGTTGGTGCTCGGGTTCGTGAAGGCGTTCAGTGCGCGGGCATGCCTGAGGATGCCGCCGATGTAGTACAGCGCCATCTCGGAGAGCCCGCCGTAGCGGTCGCCGGCGAACAGGTTCTTGCCGCCTTTCACCAGCGACTGGTTGACGTGCATGCCGCTGCCATTGTCACCCACCAGGGGCTTGGGCATGAAAGTCGCCGTCTTGCCGTAGCTGTGGGCGACGTTCTGCACGACGTATTTCAGCACCTGCACCTCGTCACCCTTCTGGACCAGGTGACCGAAGCGCACGCCGATCTCGCACTGTCCGGCGGTGGCGACCTCGTGGTGGTGGATTTCCACCACCAATCCCATCTGTTCCAGCGCCAGGCACATCGCCGAGCGCATGTCGTGCAGGGAATCCACGGGCGGCACGGGGAAGTAGCCGCCCTTGACGCCCGGCCGGTGGCCGATGTTGCCGCCGTCCTTCTCCGCACGACTGGAGTTCCAGGCGCCCTCGGCCGAATCGACTGCGTAGAAGCTCGTGTTGATCGCCGATCCGTAGCGGACGTCGTCGAAGATGAAGAACTCGTTCTCCGGGCCGAACAGGGCCTGGTCGGCGATACCGGTGGACTTCAGGTAGGCCTCGGCCCGCCTGGCGAGCGTGCGCGGGCAACGCGAATACCCCTGCATGGTCGCCGGTTCGAGGACGTCGCAGCTGATATTGATGGTGGTGTCTTCGCTGAAGACATCGAGCCGGGCTGTCGCCGGATCCGGCATCAGGATCATGTCCGAGTCGTTGATGTTCTTCCAGCCGGCGATCGAGGAGCCGTCGAAGGTCCTGCCATCCTCGAACAGGGACTCATCGGCCTGGCTCGCCGGCAGGGTTACGTGCTGCTCCTTGCCTCGCGTATCGGTGAACCGCAGGTCCACGAACCGGGCTTCTTTTTCCTTGATGAGGTCCAGCACTTCAGCGGGCGTCATTGCACACTCTCCAGATAGGCAGCCGTGCTGGCACCGGTATCGGCCAGCGATACGCCTGCTTGAACCACGATCGAATCCTGCCACCCTGGAGCATGGCTAAGTTGTTCTTTTTGGAGTCTTTATTTCCAGGGGAGCGACGCAGCGGGTGCCATTGTAGGGCAAAGCCATGGCGACGCGCAGGGAATTGCGGCACAAGATCCACGGCCTGGCGAGCAGCGCCCGGCGGCCTGCGCCCGTGGTAAACAAGGCTATACTTGCGCGCCTGTTTTTCCATGGGTTTTACGCGTGACCGCCACCCGGCCTCCGGCCACTTTCCAGGACCTCATTCTGGCACTGCAACACTACTGGGCTGACCAGGGCTGCGTGGTGCTCCAGCCGTATGACATGCCGATGGGTGCCGGCACCTTCCACTCAGCGACCTTCCTGCGCTCCATCGGGCCAGAGCCCTGGAGCGCGGCCTATGTGCAGCCGAGCCGCCGGCCCACGGACGGGCGCTACGGCGAAAACCCCAACCGGCTGCAGCATTACTACCAGTTCCAGGTGATCCTCAAGCCATCGCCCGACAACATCCAGGAGCTCTACCTGGACTCGCTGCGTTCGCTCGGCATCGATCCGCTCGTCCACGACATCCGCTTCGTCGAGGACAACTGGGAGTCACCGACGCTCGGTGCCTGGGGCCTCGGCTGGGAAGTCTGGCTCAATGGCATGGAAGTCACGCAATTCACCTACTTCCAGCAGGTGGGTGGCCTCGATTGCCGGCCGGTGAGCGGCGAGATCACCTACGGGCTCGAGCGCATCGCGATGTACCTGCAAGGCGTCGAGAGCGTCTACGACCTGACCTGGACGCGCGGGCCCTTCGGGCGCGTGTCCTACGGCGACGTGTTCCACCAGAACGAGGTGGAGATGTCGCGCTACAACTTCGAGTACGCCGACACCGAGGTGCTGTTCGCACGCTTCGATCACGCCGAGCGCAACTGCAAGGCGCTCATCGAAAAGCAGCTGACCCTGCCGGCCTACGAGCAGGTGCTGGAAGCCTCACACAGCTTCAACCTGCTCGACGCGCGCCAGGCGATTTCCGTCAGCGAGCGCCAGCGCTACATCCTGCGTGTACGCGAACTCGCCCGCCTCGTCGCCCAGGCCTACTACGACAGCCGTGCGGCGCTTGGCTTCCCGCTGGGCGATGCCAGCCGCCCGGCCGCCTGAAACGATCCAGACGGAGATTTTCCCGATGCCGGCGCATGCCGACTTCCTCGTCGAGATTGGCACTGAAGAGCTGCCACCCAAGGCATTGCGCGATCTCGAACTGGCGTTCTGCGCCGGTATTGCCAGCCGTCTCAAGGCGGCAAACCTGGGTGGTGGCGAGCCACGCTCCTTCGCAACACCGCGGCGCCTGGCCGTCCTGGTTCCTGGCATCAGCGTGGAACAGCCTGCGCAGCGCATCGAAAAGCGCGGGCCGCCGCTGAAAGCGGCTTTCGATGCCGCTGGCAAGCCAACCCGTGCGGCCGAGGCCTTCGCAGCCAGTTGCGGCGTGGCGGTGGACGCTCTGGAGAAACTCGAAATTGCAGCGGGATCCTGGCTCATCTACCGCGGTGAGTCCGCTGGCCGGCCGACAGCCGGAATCCTCCCGGAAATCGTCAGTGCGGCGCTGGCCGAACTGCCGATCCCCCGCCGGATGCGCTGGGGCAACCACGACACCGAATTCGTGCGCCCGGCACACTGGCTGGTGATGCTGCTCGGCGAGAGCGTGGTTCCGGCCACGATCCTCGGGCTGCAATCCGGCCGGACCACGCGCGGCCACCGCTTCATGTCCACCGGCGCCATCGAACTGCACAGCCCGGCGGACTACCTGCCGGCGCTGACCGGGCGCGGCTGCGTGCTGCCTGACTTCGTCGCAAGACGCGGGAAAATTCGCGAGCTCGCCGGGAACGCCGGCCGTGAACTGGGTGGTGAAGCCGTGGTGGTGGCAGATGTGCTCGACGAAGTCACCGCACTGGTCGAATGGCCCGCGGCGGTGACCGGCCGTTTTGATGCGGGCTATCTCGACCTGCCGGAAGAAGTGCTGATGGCCACGCTCCAGGGTCACCAGCGTTACTTCCCCGTGCGCGGTTCCGATGGCCGCTTGCTGCCGAGTTTCATCACCATCAGCAACCTGCACAGCACCGACCCGGTGCAGGTGCAGCTCGGCAATGAGCGGGTGGTCAAGCCGCGCCTGGCCGACGCCGCATTTTTCTGGGAGCAGGATCTGCGCAAGCCGCTGGCGGACCGGGAGCCAGCGCTCGCCGGCATCGTCTTCCAGCGCGGCCTCGGCAGCCTGCGCGACAAGTCGACGCGGATGGCCGATCTCGGCGCCGGCATCGCCGCCCGACTGGGCGCACCGGCGGAAACCGTCCGGCGTGCCGCGTTCCTCGCCAAGACCGACCTGCTCACCGACCTGGTGAAGGAATTCCCGGAGCTGCAGGGCCGCATGGGCTATTACTATGCCCTGCGCAACGGCGAGCCCGACGCGGTGGCACTGGCCATCGAGGAACAGTACATGCCGCGCCAGGCGGGCGATCGGCTGGCAAGCAGCGGGGCCGGGCGCTGCCTTGCGCTGGCGGAGCGGCTCGACACCCTGGCAGGCGTATTTGCCCTCGGCAAAAAGCCCAGTGGCAACAAGGATCCCTTCGGGCTGCGTCGCGCGGCGCTCGGGCTGGTACGCACCCTGATCGAAGGCGGTATCGAGCTGCCGTTGCCTGAGTTCATCGGTATCGCATTGCAGTTGCAGCCGGCGAGGCCGGCAAGCCCCGCTGCGACCAGCAACGAACTGTACGAGTTCATCATCGACCGCCTGCGCGCCTGGTATCTCGACGGCCAGGCCCCCGGCTTCACCGCCGGCCAGGTGACGGCCGAGATGTTCGAGGCCGTCCGCGCGCGGGCACCGGCCTCACCACTGGATTTCCACGCCAGGCTGCAGGCGGTGTGCTCGTTCATGACCATGAGCGAGGCCCCGGCACTGGCGAGCGCCAACAAGCGGATCGCCAACATCCTGAAAAGCGCAACCGATCCACTGCCCGAGACGGCAGATCCGACCCTCTTCGCGGCACCCGAGGAACGGGCGCTGCACGCGGCGGTGGCTGCGCTGTTGCCCTTGCACCAGGCCGGGCTGGCGCAGCGCCACTACGGCGAGGTGCTGCAGCGGCTGGCGGCGCTGCGCGAACCGGTGGATGCCTTCTTCACGGCCGTCATGGTCATGGCCGAGGATCCGGCACAGCGGCGCAACCGCCTGGCACTGCTGCAGGGGCTGCGCCGCCTGTTCCTCGATGTAGCCGACCTCTCCTGCCTCAACGTCTCGTGAGTGCCAGGACGGGTCGATGACGACAGGCGCCCGCAGGCTGGTGGTGCTGGATCGTGACGGCGTGATCAACCACGACTCGGCGAACTTTATCCGGGCACCGGCCGAGTGGGTTCCCTTGCCCGGCGCCCTCGACGCCATCGCCCGGCTGACGACAGCGGGTTTTGCGGTCGTCGTCGCCAGCAACCAGTCGGGCATCGGCCGTGGCCTGTTCACGCGCGACACCCTGGGGGCCATCCACGCGAAGATGACGGCAGCCATCGAGGAAGCGGGCGGCCGGCTGGCCGGCATCTTCTTCTGTCCGCATGCACCGCAGGACGGCTGCGACTGCCGCAAGCCGCTGCCGGGGCTGCTGCGCCAGATCGAAGCGGCCTTCGGCTGTTCGCTGGCCGGCCAGCCTGTGGTCGGGGATTCCGTGCGCGACCTGCGCGCAGCCCAAGCCGTGGGTGCGCGCGCCATCCTGGTACGTACCGGCAACGGCAGGCAGACCGAGGCGCAGCTGGTGGACGTGGCGGGCGTGGAGGTCTACGACGACCTCGCCGCCGTGGCGGACGCCCTGTGCGGGGAGGCTGCATGATCGGCTCGCTGGTCTTCACGACGCTGATGTTCGTGACGATTCCACCCTATGCGCTCGCCGCAATCCTCGTGCGACCGTTCGGCATTGCAGCCTCCTATCGCGTAGCCGTCGCCTGGGCCCGCCTGATCACCGGCCTGTGCCGCCGTCTCTGCGGGCTCGGCTACCGCATCGAGGGCGCGGAGAACGTGCCGCCGTCGGCGGGTGTGGTCCTGATGAAGCACTCCTCGGCCTACGAGACCATCGCGCAGATGCTGCTGTTCCCGGCCCAGTGCTGGGTGCTGAAGCGCGAACTGATGTGGACGCCTTTCTTCGGCTGGGCGCTGGCTGCGGTCCAACCGATCGCGATCAACCGCAGGGCCGGCAACAACGCGGTTGCCCAGGTCGTCGAGCAAGGCAAGCGCCAGCTGGCGCTGGGACGCTGGGTCATCGTCTTTCCGGAAGGCACGCGCATGCCGGCCGGCGAAACACGCCGTTATGGCATCGGCGGCACGTTGCTCGCACAGAAGGCTGGCTGCCTCATCGTGCCCGTGGCGCACAACGCCGGCGACTTCTGGCCGCGGCGCGGCTTGCGCAAGCGGCCGGGCACGGTGGTGTTCCGTATCGGCACGCCCATGGATCCGGCAGGGCGCGATCCGCGTGAATTCAACGCGGAGGTCCAGCGCTGGATCGAAGCCGAGGTCGCCGAACTGCGCAACGCCGCGCGCTGACGCGCCTGCTCAGACGTCGAGGTTGGCCACCGTCAATGCGTTGCGCTCGATGAAGTCGCGGCGCGGCTCGACCTGGTCGCCCATCAGCGTGGTAAAGATGTCGTCCGCATTGGCTGCATCCTCGATGCGCACCTGCATCAGGCGGCGGGTCAGCGGATTCACCGTGGTCTCCCACAGCTGTTCCGGATTCATCTCGCCCAGGCCTTTGTAGCGCTGGATGGCCTGGCCCTTGCGGGCTTCACCCATCAGCCATTCCATGGCTTGCCGGAAGCTGGTGATCTCCTGCCGGTCGGCACCACGGGCCACATAGGCGCCTTCGCCAATCAGGCCGGAAAGACTTTGGCCGAGTTCAGCCAGCGCGGCATATTCCGCCGATTCGAAGAAACGGATCGACAGCTCGCTGGTTTCGGCGACGCCGTGGCGGTGGCGCTCGATGCGCAGGCCGGTAATGGCACCTGCCGGTTCCAGTGGTGCGAGGCGGTAGGTACCGCCCCCGCCGTTCTGCGCAGCCTGCAGCTGTGACTCCAGCCCCGGGATCCAGGCGGCCAGCCACTCGCGATCTGCCAACCGCCCGGGTGTGACCACCGGTGCATAGATGAGCTGCTCGAGGATCGTGGGGTCATAGCGCCGCGCGAGGCGATCGATGATGGCCATGGTGCGCACGAACTGCCCGGCCAGTGCGGCAAGCGGCGCACCCTGGATGGGCGGTGCATCCGCATTGACATGCAGGCCCGCGCCCTCGAGCGCAACGTTGATGAGGTAGGCATTCAGCTCGGCATCGTCCTTGACGTATTGCTCCTGCTTGCCACGCTTGACCTTGTAGAGCGGTGGCTGGGCAATGTAGATGTGGCCGCGGGTGATGAGCTCCGGCATCTGCCGGTAGAAGAAGGTGAGCAGCAGCGTGCGGATGTGCGAGCCGTCGACGTCGGCGTCCGTCATGATGATGATGCGGTGGTAGCGCAGCTTCTCGACGTTGAAGTCCTCACGGCCGATGCCGCAACCCAGTGCCGTGATGAGTGTGCCGATCTCATCGCTGGCGAGCATGCGATCGAAACGCGCCTTTTCGACGTTGAGGATTTTGCCCTTCAGCGGCAGCACAGCCTGGGTGCGGCGGTCGCGGCCCTGCTTGGCCGAGCCACCGGCGGAATCACCCTCGACGAGAAAGATTTCCGAGAGCGCCGGATCCTTTTCCTGGCAGTCGGCAAGCTTGCCGGGCAGGCCGGCAATATCCAGGGCACCCTTGCGGCGGGTGAGCTCACGGGCCTTGCGCGCGGCTTCCCGGGCCCGCGCCGCCTCGACGATCTTGGCGACGATGCTTTTCGCCTCGGCCGGGTGCTCGAGCAGGAAGGCCTCCAGGCGTTCGCCCACCACGGACTCGACCACCCCCTTGACCTCGGATGACACGAGTTTGTCCTTGGTCTGCGAGGAGAATTTCGGATCCGGCAGCTTGACGGACAATACCGCGGTGAGGCCCTCGCGG
The DNA here is from genome assembly GCA_964592735.1 of uncultured Chromatiaceae bacterium. Lineage (GTDB taxonomy): Bacteria > Pseudomonadota > Gammaproteobacteria > Steroidobacterales > QUBU01. Next base: position 19,605 of record CAZQGA010000007.1, read on the forward strand.
GCATCGTCACCGGTGGTCGCCGTCTTGTCTTTCTTGCTGTTGAGCTCCCGCTCGATATAGCTGTTGAGCGTACGGGTGAGTGCGCTGCGAAAGCCGATCAGGTGCGTGCCGCCGTCCTTTTGCGGGATGTTGTTGGTGAAACAGAACATGTTCTCCTGGTAGCCGTCGTTCCACTGCAAAGCAGTTTCGATGAGGATCCCGTCCTGTTTCTCGGAGATGTAGATAATTGACGGCTGGATCGCGGTTTTTTTCCGGTTCAGGTGCTCGACGAAAGCCCGGATGCCACCCTCGAACTGGAATATTTCCTGGCGCCCATCGCGCTCATCGCTCAGCTCGATGCGGACGCCGGAATTGAGGAACGACAGCTCGCGCAGCCGCCGGGCGATGATGTCGTACTGGAATTCGACATTGGTGAAGATCTGCCGACTGGGTTTGAACCGGATGACCGTGCCGGTCTTGTCCGCGGTGCCGGTTGCCCTCAGGGGTGCCACCGGCTCACCCAGTTGGTAGCGCTGCTCGTGGATTGCGCCATCGCGGAAAACAGTCAGATCCAGGACCTCCGACAGGGCGTTGACCACGGAGACACCGACCCCGTGCAGGCCGCCGGAAACCTTGTAGGAGTTCTGGTCGAACTTGCCGCCGGCATGCAGGACCGTGAGGATCACCTCGGCCGCAGACACGCCCTCTTCGGGGTGGATGTCCACCGGAATGCCGCGGCCGTTGTCGGCGACCGTCACGGAGCCATCGGCATGGATGGTGACGCCGACCTCGGTGCAATACCCGGCCAGCGCCTCGTCGATGGAGTTATCGACGACTTCAAAAACCATGTGGTGCAGGCCGGTGCCGTCATCGGTATCACCGATGTACATGCCC
>CAZQGA010000008.1:0-5373 GCA_964592735.1 uncultured Chromatiaceae bacterium
GCCCAGAGTCCGCCGACCAGCATGGCGCCGACGCCGAGGTAGCGTATCTTCTTCGTCCAGATCAGATAGGCGAGGTCCGCGGCGCCGAGGCCCGCGCTGTCGGTGAAGGCCGGATCTCCGGCGAGGAACCAGGTGGCATAGGCGGGGATGGCGATGTTCCAGGAGATGAGGCTGCCGATGAATACCAGCACGGCAACGTTCAGGCCGACGATGTAGCCGATGCCGAGGAGCGCGGGCGAGAGGTTGGTGCCAGCGTAGGCGATGCCGCGGCCGACGAAGCCGGCGAGCTGTGCGGTACCTGGCCAGAGCTGCAAGGCGGTCTCGCCGAACTTGATCAGCGCGCCGAGGACACCGGCGCCGACCAGCGCGCGCAGTCCCTCCCCGGCCCGCTCGCCCACGCGCAGGACTTCGGCGACTGCGGTGCCTTCCGGGAACTTCAGGTCCTGCTCGACGATGAGTGCGCGGCGCAGCGGGATGGTGAGCAGCACGCCGAGCATGCCACCGATGCCGGCGATCGCCGTCACCCAGAAATAGGGAAAGTCGTCCCAGACGCCGAGCAGGACCAGCGCGGGCAGCGTGAAGATCGCCGCCGCGGCGAGCGCTTCGCCGGCCGAGCCTTGCGTCATCACCATGGTGTTCTCGCCGATACCGGCGTGGCCCAGCAGGCGCAGTACGCCCATGGAAATCACGGCCGAGGGAATGCAGGCGGAGACCGTCATGCCGGCGAACAGCCCGAGGTAGGCGTTGGCCGCACCCAGCAGCACGGCGAGGATGCCGCCGAGGATGAGGGCGCGCAGGGTCAGTTCGCGTTGGGCGGGCATGCCCGCGGCAGTTTACCCGCTCTCACCCATCAGCCGGCGGATCGACCGCCGGAAGGCGAGGAGCAGGAGCCCTGCTCCTGCTGTGACGAGCACGATCTGCGTGTAGAGCGCCGGCATTTCGGCGAGCGCATCGCCGCTGAACTGTCCGGCCAGCAGCCCGGCGATGAGGTTGCCGACCGAGGCACCGAGGAACCAGATGCCCATCATCTGGCCGACGTAGCGGTGTGGGGCGAGCTTCGTGATCGCCGAGAGACCGACCGGGCTCAAGGCCAGCTCGCCCATGGTGTGGAACAGGTAGGTGAAGATCAGCCAGGTGGGCAGCGCCTTCTGGCTGCTGACGACCAGTGTCGCCGCACCCAGCATGACGGCGAAGCCGGCAGCGAGGAGCAGCAGGCCGATGGCGAACTTCACCGGCGTAGAGGGGTTTAAGCCGCGTCGTGCAAGTGCCACCCAGAGTGCCGCGTAGACCGGTGCCAGGGTGATGATGAACACCGGGTTCAGGCTCTGGAACCAGCCGGCCGGGATCTCGAAGCCGGCGAAGGTCCGCTCGGTATAGCGTTCGGCAAAGAGCGTCAGCGAAGAACCCGCCTGCTCGAAGCCTGACCAGAAGATCGCGGCGCCAAGGAAGAGGATGATGATGCCCACCACGCGCTGCTTTTCGCCCGCATCCAGGCGGCCGAAGAGAAGCAGCCAGGCGAAGTAGCCGGCAGCGAGGATGCCGATGATCCAGACGGTGTTGCGGGCGAGGGTCACGGGCGTCACGGCGAGCCAGCCGGTACCGACCAGGACGGCAAAGAGCACGACGGCCCCGAGGGTGAGCATGACCCGCCGCCAGCCGCTGCGGATCAGCGCGGCCTGCACCGGGTCGGCGGAGTCCAGCGTCGGCCGCAAGCCGGCCTCACCAAGCCGGCCGCGGGTGGCGCGGAAGTAGATGAGGCCAATCACCATGCCGACGCCGGCGGCAGCAAAGCCGTAGTGCCAGCCGAACCGCTCGCTCTCGCCGAGCGTGCTGCAAATGAGCGGCCCGATGCCGGCGCCGAGATTGATGCCCATATAAAAGAGCGTGAAACCGGCATCGCGGCGTGGATCACCGCGGGCGTAGAGCTCCCCCACCACGGCGCTGATGTTTGGCTTCAGCAGCCCGGTGCCGGCGATGATGAAGAGCAGGCCGGCGAAGAAGGTGGGTGTCGTGGGTAACGCCAGCGTGAAGTGGCCGATGGCGATGATGATGCCGCCGATCCACACCGCCTGCTGTGCGCCGAGCAGCCGGTCGGCGATCCAGCCGCCGGGCAGCGCGACGATATACACCGCCGCCGTATACAGCCCGTAGATGGCAGTGGCCGTCTGGTCATCGAGGCCCAGGCCGCTGCCGGCGTCGACCAGGAACAGCACCAGCAGCGCACGCATGCCGTAGTAGCTGAAGCGTTCCCACAGCTCGGTGAAAAAGAGTGTCCGCAGGCCAGCCGGATGCCCGGCCTGAGCTGGCAGCACCGGGGCTGTCATGCGGAGTGGTTATCCGCGGCGGTGGCTGTCCCGGCGGGATACATGAGCCGCGCCATCAGCAGCCCGCCCTCGAACAGCCCGTACATGGGCAGGGCAAGCATGAACTGGGAGACGACATCGGGTGGTGTCAGCACGGCACCGACGACGAAGGCACCGAGGAAGATATAGGGCCGCTGCTTCGCCAGCGACTCGGCCTTCACCAGCCCGGTGGCGATGAGCAGCACGGTCGCCACCGGCACCTCGAAGGCGAGGCCGAAGGAAAAGCAGGTCAGCAGCGTGAAGTCCAGGTAGCTGCTGATGTCCGTCATCATGGTGACACCCGCGGGTGTCGTTGCCGCGAAGAACCGGAACACCGTCGGGAAGACGAGGAAGTAGGCAAAGGCCACGCCGGTGTAGAACAGGAGCACGCTCGAAACCAGCAGTGGTACGGCAAAGCGTTTCTCGCGGCGGTAGAGCCCCGGTGCGACGAAGGACCAGATCTGGTAGAGCACCACTGGCATGGCCAGGAACAGCGCGACGAAGAACGTGGTTTTGAGTGGGGTGAGGAAGGGTGCGGTCACCTGGGTGGCAATCATCTTTGCGCCCTCGGGCAGCTGCTTGAGCAGCGGCTGGGCAACCAGGCTGAAGATACGGCTTGCGAATGGCAGCAAGCCAAGGCAGACAACGCCGACCGCCATCGCCGCCCGCAGCAGCCGCAGTCGTAACTCGATGAGATGGGACATCAACGTCCCCTCCTCGAGCACCTCTTCTTCTTCCGGGTTGTCGCGCCTCTGGGCAGCCATGCCTGCAGACCGGCTTCAGGGCTGGCTGTGGTCGGCGGCAGGCGCCGCAGTGGTTTCCCCGGCAGCCTCGGTGCGCGGCTTCAGGTCATCGACCCCAGGCCGGCTGTAGGACGGTGTGGCTGCCGTCGGTGGATCCATGATGCGGCGCGGATCCACGGCGTCTATTTCGTCCTGGAACTGGGTGCGCAGCATGCGGGCCATCTGGCGCGCCCTGCCGGCCCACTGACCGAGTTGTGCAGCCAGCCTGGGCAGGCGTTCGGGGCCGAGGACGACCAGCGCCACGACGAAAATAACCACGATTTCGGAGAAGCCGACGTCAAACATGCTGAATCCGGCCGGTACCCTGGTGGCACCGGAGCCTGTTGGCGAAAATCATGGCAACCGGCCGGCAGCTGCTCAGCCGGTTTTCTTGCCGGCAGCCTCGTTCTGGCGGTTGTCGGCAAAGTCGGCGTCGGCCTTCTGGTTGAGTTGCCGTGGTGGCTCGTCCTGGTCGGCTTCGGACATGGCCTTGCGGAACCCCTTGACGGCACTGCCGAGGTCGCTGCCGATGGAGCCGAGGCGTTTGGTGCCGAAGATGACTACGGCGATCAGCAGAACGATCAGCCAGTGCCAGATGCTGAGTGAACCCATTTCAATGCTCCAGGGGGCACTGCGTGCCCTCGCCATGAGCCGTCATGATACGGCAAAAAGGCTGGCTGGCCTTGATACCTGCGGCTCGTTTCCGCCGGATTGCCTTGTTCCCAGTTGTGCCGCGTGGCGGCTCAGGGGGTGGAGATCGCAGGTGGTACCCGCAGCATGAACGTCACCGGACCCTGGTTCACCAGGCTGACCGCCATGTTGGCACCGAAGCGCCCGGTGGCGATGCGTGGGCCGTGGGCAGCCACTTCGTGCACCAGCAGGTCGAAGAGTTCGCGGCCGGTGCCGGGCTCAGCCGCATTGGTGAAGCTTGGCCGGTTGCCGCGCCCGGTGTCGGCGGCCAGCGTGAACTGGGGCACCAGCAGGAGCGACCCGCCGGCGGCACGTACGTCGAGGTTCATCTTGCCAGCGACATCCTCGAAGACCCGGTAGGCGACGAGTCGCTCGGCGAGCCGGCGGACCTGTTCGGGCGTATCGCCCCGCTCTACCGCGACCAGAACCAGAAGCCCGGGGCCAATCTCGCCGACCAGTTCCCCCGCGATCTGGACCCGCGCCTCAGATACCCGTTGCAGCAAGCCGATCATGGGTTGTGAAGCATACGGTCAGGCTGCGACGAAAGCAGCGGGGGCTGGTTGCCGGTGTTTCCACGCAACTGTTTTCATAGGCCTGCGAATTCCACAAATCACTACAAATGAGTATTACACCGCAGGTAATCCGGATAATTCCCATGAAATTCGTGTTCTGTGGCTACAAATCTATAATTTGGCTTATTGTGGTGACTTAACATGTTAATAGGCATATTGTTACGTCAGGGTGGGACAATTGCAGTTCGTTTAGATAAAAACAGCAGATTTATCTGTTTTTATATAAGCACTGACCAGACAGTTACTAATTAGAGAGAGTAAATTCCTGCTGCTTGAAGCCGGCTTTGGCTGCAATATCCCCCAAAAGCCGGCCGGCAGCGCCAGCGCGCGGTGCGCATCATCTGGGCGTTCCAATGGGTGCGGGCTGCCCGCGGCTGGCAGAATGGCGCCCGATGTTGTCGATGGCCTTGCGCGCGAGATCACGATCCCCGGGTGACGCCCCGCGCCTCGCCGTCCTCTGCCTGTGCGCGCTCTCCCTCGGGGGCTGCCAGGATCCCCCGGGGCGTGCCGCCAGCTCAGGCCCGGTGGACGACGTGGGTGTGAAAACCTTCCGTTATTCCCTCGACCAGGCGCCCTCCTCGCTCGACCCCGTCCAATCCGCCAACGTGTACGCCAACCACGTGGTCCTGAATGCCTACGACACCTTGTTCGCCTACAAGTACCTCGCGCGGCCCTACGAGCTGAAGCCCAATCTTGCTGACGGCTGGCCAGAGATTTCCCCCGACCTCCTGACCTATCGGATCCGCATCAAGCAGGGCGTGTATTTCCAGGACGACCCGGTGTTCCCGGGTGGCCAGGGTCGCGAGGTCGTGGCTGCGGATTTCGTCTACTCCCTCAAGCGGCAGTTCGATCCTCGCAGCCGTCCACAGGGCGCGTGGTTCTGGCAGGGGCGGATCGTTGGCCTCGATGACTGGAAAACGGCGGGTTCGGACTACGACCAGGAAGTGCCCGGCCTTCAGTGCGATCGCGTTGATGAACTTCATGCGG
>CAZQGA010000008.1:5383-20418 GCA_964592735.1 uncultured Chromatiaceae bacterium
AAGTGCCCGGCCTGCGCGCGCTCGACCGCTACACGATCGAGGTGCACCTGGTGCGCCCCTATCCGCAACTGCTCGATACCTTTGCCCAAGGGTACGCCGCCATCGTGCCCCGCGAGGCGGTGGAACATTACGGGCGTGAGTTCGGTATCCACCCGGTGGGATCCGGGCCCTTTCGGGTGGTGTCCTACGACAGCTCACGGATCGTCTTCGAGCGCAACCGGCGCTTCCGCCAGGAGCCGGTGGATCTGCAGGCAGAAGGTTATGATCCGGCCACCCAGCGTTACACGGGTGTCGAGCGCATCGCGGGCCGCTCGCCACCCTTCGTCGATCGCCTGGTCATCGATTTCGCCAACGATGATGCTTCGCGCTGGAACTCCTTCACCAAGGGCAACGAGATCCAGGTGACCGGGCTTCCGGCGGAGAAGGTCGAGGAAGTGCTCGCTTCCCGCGACCCCGTGCGGCTCAAGCCGGAATACGCGAGCCGTTACCAGGTCGCCGGCGGCACCGAGGCCGGCTTCATTTTCGAGGTCTTCAACTTCACCTTCCCCCGGTTCGGCTACAACCCGGACCCGGAACGCGAGCGCCGCAACAAGGCCCTGCGCTGTGCCATCATCAAGACTTTCGACTGGGAAGCCCGCAACCGCAGCTGGTTCTTTGGCCTGGGCGTCATTTTCCCGGGCATCATTCCGCCGGTGGTGCCGGAATTCGATCCACAGCTGTCGCGCGCCAGCGTGACGCGGGACGTTCCCGGTGCCCGCCGGCTGCTCGCCGACAACGGCTGGACGCCGCAGAACCTGCCGGTACTCGTCTACGGCCAGACTGCCGGGGTGAAGCAGCGCATGTTTTTCGAGCAGTTTCGTGCCGAGCTGATGGACATCGGCTGGCCGCAGGAGAAGGTCGTGCTCAAGCAGTACGCGACCTTTGGCGACCTCGGCCGCGCCTGGAAGGAGAGCCGGCTGCCCATCGTCGCCAAGGGCTGGGGCCTCGACTATCCTGACGCCGAGAACACCCTGCAGCTCTTCTACGGCCCCAATGGCTCGCCGGGCTCCAATGACGCCAACTATCGCAATGCGGACTTCGACCGGCTCTACGAACAGGCCTCGGTCATGCTGCCGTCGCCCGAGCGCACCGCCCTCTACCGGCGCATGAATGAAATGGTGATCGACGACTGCGTCGGCATGAGCGGCCTGGCCCGCAAGCGCATCTACCTCTGGCACAAGAACGTCGTTGCGTTGCCTGACCGCGAAATCGTCGGCGGTTTTTTCCTCCGGTACGTCGACGTGTTGCCGCCCGGTGAAAGCGCCCGGCCGCCAGGGCTGGAGCCTGCCCCCTGATGGCCCGCTGATGGATATCCTCCAGTTCGCGCTGCGCAAGCTCGTCGCCGGCATCCCGCTGCTGCTTGGCGTGACCCTGCTCAGCTTCACCCTGATGGTCTATTTCGGCCCGGACAAGACCTTCGACCTGCTCGGCAAGAACCCGACCGTCGAGCAGATCGCCGAGATGCGCCACCAGCTCGGCTATGACCGGCCCTTCCTGGTGCGTTACGCGCAGTACCTGCGCGAACTCGCCACGCTGGATTTTGGTCATTCCGATTCCACGGGTGAAAAAGTCTCGGGATTGCTGGTGCGGAGCATCCCGGTGTCGCTGGCGCTGGAGCTGCCCGGTTTCGTGCTCGGCAACGTGCTCGGCATCGCGCTTGCGCTGGTCGCCGCCTTCCACCGCGGCCGCTGGCCGGACAAGCTCATCATGGGTTTCGCCGTGGTCGGCATGAGCATCAGCTTTCTCGTGGTGATCTTCGTCTTCCAGATCTGGTTCTGCAGCAGCTACGGCCTCGACCTCTATCCGGTGCGCGGCTGGAGCGTGGCGACGCTGGCGGACTACCTGCGCTACGTCACCGTGCCCACCCTGGCGACGGTATTCGTCGCGCTCGGCTACAACACGCGCTTCTACCGGGCGGTCATCGTCGAGGAAATGAACCGGGACCATGTCCGTACGGCACGGGCCTTTGGTGCGCCCCCGGCGCAGCTCTTTTATCGCGACATCCTCAAGAACTGCGCCATTCCCATCATCACCCGCATCATGTTCACGATCCCGGCGATCGTCATCGGCGGGGCGCTGCTGCTGGAAACGAGTTTCGGCATCCCGGGAGTCGGCAAGGCGACCTACGAGGCCATCATCAGCGGCGACCAGCCGGTCCTGAAGGCGGTGGTCGGCCTGACCGCGGTCCTTTTCGTGCTGACGCTCCTGGTGACCGACATCCTCTATCGCGCCGTAGACCCGCGGGTCTCACTGCAGTGAGCATGGACGTTGCTGACAAAGAGGCCGATGCGCCCCGCGTTTCCCTCTGGAGCACGGCGCTTTACAAGCTGCGCCGCGACCGCGCGGGCCTCTTTGCACTCGCTGTGGTTGCGGTGTACCTCGTCGCCGCCGTCGGCGTGTGGCTGGGATGGTGGGCGACGGAATGGGCGCTGATCACCGGCAGCAAGTGGGGACCGGTATCGGCCGACCACTGGTTCGGCACCAACATCATCGGCCAGGACATCTTCCAGCGCGGGCTCACCAGCACCGGTACGGCCTTCCAGGTTGGTCTGTTGGTGGCGGTACTCGCGGTTACCGCCGGGGCGCTGCTTGGCGCCATCGGCGGCTTTTTTGCCGGCAGCTGGCTCGATGAGGTCGTGCTCTGGCTGATGGGCGTGCTCGATGCCGTGCCGTTCTACCTGATGGTGGCGGCGATTGCATTTGCGCTGGCCGACTACCCGTACTCGATGCACGTTGCCATGATCTCGACTTTCTGGACGACCACCGGCCGGCTGGTGCGCGGCGAGGTCATCAAGCTGCGGGGGCTCGAGTTCGTCGACGCGGCACGGGCAATCGGCGTCCCGCCCGGCCTCATCATTTTCCGCCACGTGTTGCCGAACACTTTTCACATTCTGCTCGTGCAGTTCACGCTCGTTTTCGTCGATGCCATCAAGGCCGAGGTGGTGCTGAGTTTCCTGGGCCTGGGGGTGAAGGAGGGGATGAGCTGGGGCCTGATGATCAGCGAGAGCACGCTCGAGTTCCTCGCCGGGCATTTCAACAACCTCATCGTCGCCTCCTGCCTGCTTTTCGGCCTGGTGTTCGCCTTCAACATGCTGGCCGATGCACTGCAGGATGCACTTGATCCGAAGCAGGTGGCTTGAAGCAATGGCTGTGCCAGCGCACCAGCCCCTGCTCGCGGTCCGCGGCCTCACGGTGGGGTTCGACACCATGGCCGGCCATGTGCGTGCAGTCGATGGCATCAGCTTCGAGGTGTTTCCGGAGGAAACGCTCGCGCTCGTGGGGGAGAGTGGCTGCGGGAAGACCGTCACGGGACTGTCGATCCTGCGGCTCATCCCTGAGCCGCCCGGTCGCATTGTCACTGGCGAAATCTGCTTCGACGGCCGTGACCTGCTCGCGTTGCCCGAGCGTGAGATGCGTCGCGTGCGCGGCCGCGATGTCGCAATGATCTTCCAGGAGCCGATGACCGCGCTCAACCCGGTGTTCACGATCGGTGCGCAACTGGGTGGCGTGCTCCGCCGTCACAAGGGCCTTTCGCGGGGCGCCGCCCGCGTGGCAGCACTCGCCATGCTCGAGCAGGTGGGCATCCCGGAGCCCGCCCACCGCATCGACGAGTATCCGCACCAGCTTTCCGGCGGGCAACGCCAGCGCGTGATGATCGCGATGGCGCTCTCCTGCGGGCCCCGCCTGCTGGTGGCCGATGAGCCGACCACCGCGCTCGACGTCACGACCCAGGCGCAGGTCCTCGAGGAAATCCGCCGCCTCCAGGAGCGCCAGCGCATGGCGATGATCCTGGTGACGCACGATCTCGGCATCGTCGCCGAGACCTGCGCCCGGGCGCTGGTCATGTACTGCGGTGGCATCGTCGAAGCAGCAGCGACGAAGGACCTGTTTGTGCGTCCGCATCACCCCTACACGGTGGGCCTGCTCGAGTCCGTGCCGCGCATCCGTGCGCGCAAGCTCGACGAGTTGCCGGTGATCCCGGGCCGGGTGCCCGATCCGCTGCACCTGCCGGCGGGCTGCCGCTTCGCTGATCGTTGCCCCCGCGTTACCGCCGAGTGCCGCACCGTGCCGCCACCACTCGTACCGACCGCCGAGGGCGGGCTCGTCGCCTGCTATCACCCGCACTCATGAACGCTCCGCTGCTCGAAGTCCGCGGTCTCGGCAAGCACTTCCCCGTCCGTGGCGGGCTTTTCCGCCGGGTCGTCGGGCAGGTGAAAGCGGTGGACGGCGTGAGCCTGACGCTCGATGCCGGCCGCACGCTGGGCCTCGTGGGTGAGAGCGGCTGCGGCAAGTCCACGCTGGGGCGTGCCATCCTGCGTCTGCAGGAGCCGACCGCGGGCCAGGTGCTGCTCAGGGGCGAGGACATCACAGCGCTGCCGCGCGATGCCCTGTTTGCGCAGCGCCGGCAGATGCAGATCATTTTCCAGGATCCCTATGCTTCGCTGAACCCGCGGCGCACGGTCGGCCAGGCGATCCGCGAGCCGCTCGACGTGCACCGCATCGGCACGGTGGCTGAACGCACGCGGCGCGTTGCGGAGCTCCTCGACATCGTCGGTCTGCGCGTGTCGGCGCAGGATCGCTACCCGCACGAGTTCTCCGGCGGCCAGCGCCAGCGCGTCGGCATCGCCCGGGCGCTCGCACTCAATCCCGCGCTGATCGTCGCCGATGAGCCGGTCTCGGCGCTGGACGTTTCGGTGCAGAGCCAGGTGCTGAACCTCGTCGCCCGCCTGCAGCGCGAGCACGGTATCGCCTTCCTGTTCATCAGCCATGACCTCGCTGTGATCCAGCACGTGAGTGATGAGGTGGCCGTGATGTACCTCGGCCGCATCGTCGAAACCGCCCCCGCGGCCATGCTTTACCGGGAGCCGCAGCATCCCTATACGCAAGCGCTGCTTTCTGCCGTGCCCGTGCCGGATCCCGCACGTCGCCGCCAGCGCATCGTGCCGCCCGGTGATATTCCCTCGCCTGCGCATCCGCCGCCGGGCTGCGCCTTCCATCCGCGCTGCCCGCGGGCGCGCGAGCGTTGCCGGCTCGAGCGCCCCGAACTGCACACAGCACCCGGCGCGGATCCGGTGAGCCGGGTCGCCTGCCACTTCCCGGGGCCAGGCTGATGCCGGCTTACGAGCTGCGCCGCTCGGCGCGCCGACGCACCCTGTCCATCGAAGTCCACCCGGGCCTGCGCGTCGTCGTGCGTGCGCCGCTGCACATGGATCGCGGGGTGATCGATGGCTGGATCGCCGGGCGCAGTGCGTGGATCGAACGGCAGTTCGAGCGTTTTCGCAGCCTGGGTTTCGAGCCTCAGCCGCCGCCGGCGCCGCTTCGCCATGTGACGGGGGAGTCCCACGTCTACCTCGGCAAGGTCTGCCGCCTGGACGTGGTGGCAGCGTCGCGTCCTGGCATCACGCTCGACGGGGACGCTTTGCGTGTGGCAGTGCGCGGCGGGGCAGATGGCGAGACAGTGCGCCGCATGCTCGATCGCTGGTACCGGGAGCGTGCTGGCGAGGTGTTCACGCAGATCATCACCGGGCGTTTCGGCTGGTTTGCGTGCCGGGGTCACCTGCTGCCCGTGCTGACCATTCGCGCCATGACCAGCCGCTGGGGCAGCCTGTCAGTGCCTGGGCGGGCTGTGGGCTTGCCCAGCCTGTATCGGCTACAGCCGCGGCGGATGACTTTGAATCTCGCGCTGATCCGTGCGCCCCGTGAATGCGTCGAGTACGTCGTGGTCCACGAGCTGTGTCATCTCGAGGAGCGCGGCCACGGCCCGGCATTCCACCGGCTCATGGACGAGCAGCTGCCAGACTGGCGCGAGCGCCGGCGCCGGCTGGAGGCAGCACGGCTGCTGGGATAGAGGGCGGTTCCCGGTGAAACCGGAGGCTGGCGCGCCGCAGCGGAGGGCGGTGCTGCTGCGGCGTGATTCTGGTGCGACAGGCGCCTACACTCACGCGGTCCCGTGTCCCTGACGCGAGGTGCACCATGTTCCAGATCCGCCATCTGATTCTTTCCGTCGCGGTCCTGCTTGCAGCCTGCTCGACCGGCCTGACGAAACGTGATGCCCAGCCCCTGCGCTACGAGGATTACGCAGGCAGCCCCATCCAGTCGTTCAGGCTCGTCAACCTCGACAGCTGGGAGCCGGTGGCGCGCAACCAGCTTGTGCTCTGGAACGGGCCGGGTGAGGCCTATCTGGTGACCGTCTGGAAAACCTGCAACAGCCTGCTGTTTGCCAACGTGGTGAATGTCACTTCCACCAGCCGTGAGGTAAGCACGCTGGAAAAAGTGCGGGTGGACCGGATGGACTGCCCGATCGAGAGCATCCGGCCGGTGGACGTCAAGGCGATGCGCGAGGATCGTCGTGGCAAGTGACGAAGTGGGCAGCGGATACGCTGGTAGCGATCAGGCGGCTGCTGCGCCTGCGATGGCGCAGCAGCCGGGTGCGGGGTTCGTTGGGAGGCCGGGACCTCAGCCAGCCCTGCGGCGGCGCCGGGTTCGCAGCGCCCCCAGTGCCCCCATGCCGCTGCCGAACAGCCAGAACGCGGCCGGGGCCGGCACGGCACTGACTTCGCGCACGAAGGCGCCGGCACAGGACGGACCGCTGTAAGCACCGCAGGGCGTGGTGGCGAGGTTAAGGCGGCCTTCAAGGCTGGTCGTGCGCAGTTCATAAAAAATCGGCTCGCCGGTGTCCGGGTCGAAAAGCGGCTCACCATCTTCATCGGTTGCCTGTGTCTCCGTCGGGATTTTCCAGGTCCCGGTGCCATGGAAACTCAACATCAGGTCGGTGGAATAGAAATAGTAAGTGCCGGGAGCCACCGGACCGCCGCCGGTAGGCGTGAAGGTACCAAAGAGGTAATCGTGGCTTTCACCGGGCTGCAGGCTGAATGTCGGGCTACCGTAGTTCGGCACGAAGTTGATGGTGTCGGGCCCCGAGGTGTTGAAGCTGAAGGTATAAGGTGGGCCGGCGGTGCAGCTGGTGGTGAAGGTACCTGAGCAAACAAAACTCGTGTTCAGGTACACCGCATCCAGGCTGTCGAGGCTCACCAGCTCGTAGCCGCCGACATCCTCCTCGGTGAGGTCAGGGGAGTAAAAGTCCGGGTAATTCTCCGGTGGTACGCCGAATGGCGGAGATGCGCTCGCACTATCATTCAGTTCGAGCGGATCGGAGGATGGATCCAGCGTCAGACGGACCCACACCGGGATCGAATCCGTCGGACTGGCGGTGCCCGTCGGCTGGGTGAAGGCGAGACTGCTGATAAAGGCGGCCGAGGCGAGCGGTGCAATCAGCGTAGTGGTGACAGCGAAGGCAGCCAGCAGGGCTGGCCGAACATGGCGTGAGCGTTCCATGATTTCCCCCCCTTGAAGTCTCTTTAAGTTCTGATTTTAAAGATGACTCGGGCCGATGCTGCGCCTGCTGTCATGGGCCGTCAATAGCCAGTTGGACATAATCGACCCGCTGCCTGGAGCGCGGCCCGATGGACATCCTCGCTATGGCCGCCGGATGGAAAGGGAGCCTTATGACCCTGCTCGCCGCCAAGGCAGCCGTGGCGGCACCGCCCGGCGCGAGCTTCCTGGGGAGGCGGCAAATGTACTCGCCGACCTCGGCGGGACCAGTCACGTACGCGGTCGTTAATTTTCGTTTTTAGCTATCGTTACGTCCGTAACATTCAATTGGCCAGCGGGAAGGCATTCGCTCACACTGGCCTGGCGATGACCGGGATGCCACTATCGCCGGTTGCATGGCAGACCAGATCCTGCGGCCTGAACCGCAGCAACGCAGAGGAGCGTGACCATGAGCAAGAAACTGACTACCAACGCCGGTTGCCCCGTGGCGGACAACCAGAACGTGATGACTGCCGGGCCGCGTGGGCCGCAGCTGCTGCAGGACGTCTGGTTCCTCGAGAAGCTGGCGCATTTCGACCGTGAGGTCATCCCGGAGCGGCGCATGCACGCCAAGGGCTCCGGCGCCTACGGCAGCTTCACGGTGACCCATGACATCACGAAGTACACCAGGGCAAAAATTTTCTCGAAGGTCGGCAAGAAGACGGATCTCTTCGCCCGCTTCACCACCGTGGCGGGCGAGCGCGGTGCAGCGGATGCGGAACGCGACATCCGTGGCTTCGCGGTCAAGTTCTACACCGAGGAAGGCAACTGGGACCTCGTGGGCAACAACACGCCGGTCTTCTTCCTGCGTGATCCGCTCAAGTTCCCGGACCTCAACCACGCGGTGAAGCGCGACCCGCGCACCAACATGCGCAGTGCGAAGAACAACTGGGATTTCTGGACCTCGCTCCCGGAAGCGCTGCACCAGGTCACCGTCGTCATGAGCGACCGGGGCATCCCGGCGAGCTACCGCAGCATGCACGGCTTCGGCAGCCATACGTTCAGCTTCATCAATGCGAAGAATGAGCGTTACTGGGTCAAATTCCACCTCAAGAGCCAGCAGGGCATCAAAAACCTGACCGACGCCGAGGCGGAGGCGCTCATCGGCAAGGATCGCGAGAGCCACCAGAAGGATCTCTACGAAGCCATCGGGAAGGGTGACTTCCCGAAGTGGACCCTGAAGGTGCAGGTCATGCCGGAAGCGGACGCGGGCAAGCTGCCCTACAACCCGTTTGACCTCACCAAGGTCTGGCCGCACAAGGACTACCCGCTGATCGAGGTCGGCGTGATGGAACTCAACCGCAACCCGGAGAACTTCTTCGCGGAGGTGGAGCAGTCGGCCTTCAACCCGGCGAACATCGTGCCCGGCATTGGTTTCTCACCGGACCGGATGCTCCAGGGGCGTCTCGTCTCCTACGGCGATGCGCAGCGCTACCGGCTGGGTGTCAACCATCACCTGATCCCGGTCAATGCACCGCGCTGCCCGGTACACAGCTATCACCGCGATGGCGCGATGCGGGTCGACGGCAACCACGGCAGCACGCTCGGCTATGAGCCCAACAGCTACGGTGAATGGCAGGAGCAGCCGGATTTCCGTGAACCGCCGCTCGCGCTCGAAGGTGCGGCGGGGCACTGGAACCACCGGGAGGACAGTGACTACTACTCCCAGCCGGGTGCGCTCTTCCGGCTCATGGATCCGAAGCAGAAGCAGGTGCTGTTCGAGAACACCGCCCGCTCGATCGGCCCGGCGCCGAGGGAGATCCAGCTGCGTCATATCCGCAACTGCCAGAAGGCTGACCCGGCCTACGGCGAAGGCGTGGCGAAGGCACTCGGCATTGCGATGAGCGACGTCGGCTGAGAACCGCCGGCAGCGTACCGGATGCGGTGGCACCGGTCTGGTCGTCACCCTTGCCCCACGCCAGGAGCCCCGCAGTTGCGGGGCTCTTTTTTTCGGAAATCCACCCGCATGCCGGTGCAACAGGACAGCCACGGCCGCGGCTGGCACTGCCCGGAGACGCAGCGGTATAGTCCGCCATCCGCAGTTGGCGGGTGTTTTGGAGCCAGGCTGATGATCTCGCGTATCCTGATGACGCTTGCTGGAGCGCTGCTCATGTCGACACCAGCGTTCGCAGATGATGCTGCCCCAGGTGCGGGCCATGTGCCGACTGTGCTCGTAACCGGTGCTAACCGCGGCATTGGCCTGGAGTTCGTGCGCCAGTACGCGGCACGCGGCGCGCAGGTCATCGCGACCGCGCGCGATCCGGCCAAGGCCACGGAGCTCAATGCCCTGGCGGCCGCCAATCCCCGCATCCACGTCGAGCGACTGGATGTCACCGATGGTGCGCAGGTCGACGCGCTCGCCGCGAAATATGCCGGCAAGCCCATCGACGTGCTGATCAACAATGCCGGCATCAGTGGTGGCATGCAGAACCAGACGCTCGGCAAGATGGATTATGCGGTCTTCGAGGACGTGCTCCGCGTCAACACCATCGCGCCGCTGAAGATCGTCGAGGCTTTCCTGCCGAGCGTGCTCGCCAGCCGTGACAAGCGCATCGTGGCGATTTCGAGCAGCGAGGGTTCCATCAGCATGGTGAATTCCTCGCGGCTTTACTTCATGCGTGCCAGCAAGGCTGCGCTGAACATGGAGATGCGCAATCTTGCCTTTCAGCTCAAGCCGAAGGGTGTCAGCGTCCTCATTCTCAATCCTGGCCTGGTCGACACGGACTTCATGAAGGGCCTGCCGAAGAACATGCTGCGCCCCGCCCCGGTGGTCGTCGGCGAACTGATTGGCCACATCGACGCGCTGAACATCGGCAACACTGGGTCATTCGTCAGTTACGACGGCCAGATCCTGCCCTGGTGAGGACGGCGCGGGACCGGTGAGGTGGCGCTACGGCAACCCCCGGTTCAGGCGCTTCAGGAACACGGCCATTTCCTTTTCTGCCTGCCGGTCACCCTTGCGGGCGGCAGCAGCAATCCCCTGTTCCCAGGCCTGTGCGGCCTGCGCGGTCTTGCCGCCCGCCGCGTGCGCCCTGCCGAGGAGTTTCCATGCTGCAGAGTAAGCGGGATCGTGCCGGACGGCATGCTCCAGGTGGGCGGCCGCCGCAGCCGGGTTGCCGGCATTGAGATGTTCCTGGCCCAGCGAGTAGCGCAGCAGGGCGTTGTCCTGGCCCTTCGCCAGCAAGCCTTCCAGCGCAACGATGCGGCTCATCGTCAACGCCGCCAGAAGGCCGGCGAGATCAGCACGAAGAGCGTGAATATTTCCAGCCGGCCGAGCAGCATCGCCAGCACGCAGACCCACTTGCCAGCCTCCTGCAGGCCAGCGAAATTCGCGGCGACCACGCCGAGGCCCGGGCCGACGTTATTGAGGGAACTGGCGATCGCCGAGAATGCGGTCACCTGGTCGACGCCGATACCGAGCAAGATGAGCATCATCACGCCGAACAGCACCACGTAGATGGCGAAGAAGCCCCACACCGCGTCCACGACCCGCTGCGGCACCACCATGTTGCCGAGACGCACGGGAATCTCCGCGGCAGGGTGCACCAGCCTGAGCACTTCACGCACTCCCTGTCGATAGAGCAGGAGCCAGCGGATCACTTTCATGCCGCCTGCGGTGGAGCCGCCGCAGCCTCCGACGAACATGGCCAGCACCAGCAGTACTGGCAGAGCGCCCGGCCACAGTGAAAAGTCGGCTGTTGCAAAGCCGGTTCCGGTCATGATCGAGATCACCTGGAATGACCCGCGCATGAGGGCTTCGCCGGGGCCCTGGAAGACGCCGCTTGCCCACAGGTAAGCAGCGACGAAAACCGACAGGCTGGCCAGCAGGGTGAGGAAGGCGCGAAATTCGCCGTCCCGGCCATAGGCGCGGGGACTGCGGCCCTGCCAGGCAAGAAAGTGGAGCGAGAAGTTCGTCGCACCCAGCACCATGAACACCGACGCGACGGCATCGATGAGTGGGCTGCCGAACCAGGCAAGGCTCCGGTCATGGGTGGAGAAGCCGCCGGTCGCCATGGTCGAGAAGCCATGGCAGATCGCATCGAACAGCGACATGCCGGCCACGCGGAAGGCCACTATGCAGGTGATCGTCAGGCTGAGGTAGATGTACCAGAGCGCCTTTGCGGTCTGGGTTATGCGCGGGGTGAGCTTGGTGTCCTTCACGGCACCGGGGCTCTCCGCCCGGTAAAGCTGAAAGCCACCGACACCCAGCATGGGCAGCACGGCCACTGCCAGGACCACCACGCCCATGCCACCCAGCCAGTGCAGCTGGGCACGGTAGTAGAGGATCGCCGGTGGCAGGGCATCCAGCCCGGTCAGCACGGTGGCACCCGTGGTGGTGATGCCTGATACCGCCTCGAACACGGCGTTGGTCACCGACATGGACGGGCGCTCGGCAAAGAGCAGCGGTGCTGCACCAAACAGGCTCAGCAATGTCCAGAAGCCGGCCACGACCAGGAAGCCGTCCCGTGAACGCAACTCACGGCTCTCGTGCCGGACGGGCGCCCAGATCGCGAGACCAGTCAGCAGCGTGACCAGGAAGCCGCTGACGAAGGCTGGTGCGGAGCCGTCGTGGTACCAGGCGGAGACGAATACGGGGGGCAGCATCGTCACGCTGAACAGCATCAGCAATGACCCGAGGATGTGCTGGACGATTTTGACCTGCATGAATGCCGTTGCGTCAGCGGAAGCGGCCGGTCGGCTGGAACAGCCGGGTCACCTGCTCCACCTGGCGACGGTCGGTCAGGAACATGATGATGTGGTCATCGGTACGGATCAGGGTGTCGTGGTGTGCCTGCATGACCTCGTCGCCGCGGATGATGACGTTCATGCTCGCACCCGGTGGCAGCGCCACCTGTTCAACCGTCCGGCCGACTACCCGTGAGTTCTCGGCGTTGCCGTGTGCGATGGCCTCGATGGCCTCGGCGTGACCGCGCCGCAGGGAGTGCACCTTGACCATGTCGCTTTTGCGGGCCAGTGCCAGCAGCGAGCCGATGGTGATCTGCTGTGGTGAGATCGCCACATTGATGCGCCCGGTCTCGACCATTTCCGCATAGGAAGGCCGGTTGATCAGCGCCATGACTTTCTTGCAGCCAAGTTGGCGGGCCAGCATGGAGGAGAGGATGTTGGCTTCATCGGCATTGGTGACGGCGACGAAAACGTCGGCCGTGTCGACGTTCTCCTCCAGCAGGAGTTCCTCGTCAGCAGCGTCTCCGTACAGGACAATGGCCTTGGTGAGCCGTTCGGAAATGCGTCGGGCGCGGTCCCGGTCACGCTCAATGACCTTGACGTTATTGGTTTCTTCCAGTGCCGAGGCCAGCCGCAGGCCGATGTTTCCGCCACCGGCGATGACGACCCGTCGCACGGGTGGTTCGAGCTTGCGCATTTCCGCCATGACGGTGCGGATATCATGGCGTGCGGCGATAAAGAACACCTCGTCGTTCTCGCGGATCAGCGTGTCACCCTCGGCGGGAATGCTCTGCCGACCGCGGTAGACGGCGGCGATACGCACCTCGACATTGGGAATGTGCGTACGCAGATCCCGTATCCGCTGGTCTACCAGCAGTCCGTCGGGACGCGCCCGTACGCCGACGAGGCGCACGCGGCCATCGGCGAAGTCCAGCACTTCAAACGAACCGGGGTAGTGGATCAGCTGCTGGATGTGCTGGGTAACCAGCTGCTCCGGACTGATGCGTACATCGACGGGAATGGCTTCCGGCTTGAACAGATCGGGCGTGGCGATGTATTCGGCCGAGCGCACCCGGGCAATCCGGGTGCCGATGTGGAACAGCGCATGGGCGACGCTGCACGCCACCATGTTGACCTCATCACTGTTGGTCAGCGCGATGATCATGTCGGCACTGGCGGCACCCGCCCGCTCCAGCGTGGCGGGAAAGGAGCCGTGACCCACAACGGTGCGCACGTCGAGGCGATCCTGGAGCTCGCGCAGCACGGCAGCGTTGTGGTCGACGATGGTGACTTCATTGGCTTCCTGGCGGGCGAGGTGGTAAGCCGCCGTGGAGCCGACCTGGCCCGCGCCAATGATGATGATGTTCATCTGATACCGGTGCTGCGGTTGTGGAAATCCTGTCCTGCCGCCGGGATTCCGCCCGGTTCCACGATCGTTGCCGAACCGTAACACCGGCACCCCATGATTACATCAGCTCCAGGTTGGCGTAAGACATGACCAGCCACTTGGCACCAGCCGTCTCAAAGTTGACCTGTACACGGGCGTGGGCACCGGAGCCCTCACAATTGAGCACGATGCCCTCGCCAAACTTGCCATGGCGCACGCGCTGGCCCAGTCGTACTGGTTGTTCCGGATCGTCGAGCAGGCTGCCGGCGCCCGCCTGCGGGCGGTAGACCGGCCGCGAGATACGGATCCGTGGCCGCACCTCTTCGAGCAGGTCGACGGGGATTTCCGCAATGAACCGTGATGCCTGGCCGATGCTGTCGACGCCGTGCAGGCGTCGCTGTTCGGCATGGGTCAGGTAAAGCTCACTCATGGCACGGGTGCAGCCGACGTAGCACAGGCGTCGCTCTTCCTCGAGCCCCTCGGGATCCTCGAGGGTCCGTCGGTGCGGAAAAAGCCCATCCTCCATGCCGGCGATGAAGACCAGCGGGAATTCCAGGCCCTTGGCCGAATGCAGCGTCATGAGCTGGATGCAGTCATCCCAGTCGTTGCCCTCGGCGTCGCCGGCTTCGAGTGCCGCGTGGGCCAGGAAGGCATCGAGCGGAGCCATGTCCGGCGTGCTGTCCTCGCCGCGGCCGGCCTCGGCCGCATCGAAGCTGCGTGCGGCGCTGACCAGTTCGTCGAGGTTTTCCAGGCGTGCCTCGGCGCGATCCCGCACTTCCTTGCGGAAATGCTCCCGCAGTCCGCTTCGCTGCACCGCGTGGTCGACCTGCTCGTGCAGCGGTAGCCCGGCAGTATCCCGCGCCATGGTTTCCACCAGGGCCAGGAAATCATGGACCGATTTCGCGGCGCGGACAGGCAGGGCGTTGCCGGCAGCGGTCTGCGCTGAGCGCCACAGGGAGATGGCGTTGGCGCGGGCGTACTGACGAACCTCGTCGACGGTGCGCGTGCCGATGCCGCGGGTGGGCAGGTTGACCACACGCTCGAACGAGGGGTCGTCATCGCGGTTGGCCAGCAGGCGCAGATAGGCCAGTGCGTCCTTGATCTCGGCGCGCTCGAAAAAACGCAGGCCCCCATAGACCCGGTAGGGCATGCCCGCGTGCATCAGCGCCTCTTCGAAGGCGCGGGACTGGGCGTTGGAGCGGTAGAGGATCGCTGCGTCGGCGCGGCGATTGCCGCGGGCTACCCAGTCGCGAATGCGCTCGATGATGAACTGCGCCTCCTCACGCTCGTTGTAGGCACTGAAGAGGCGGATCGGCGCGCCCGCGCCGCTCTCGGTCCACAGCTCCTTGCCGATACGCTCGCTGTTATTGGCGATCAGTGCGTTGGCAGCCTTGAGGATGGTGCCGGTCGAACGGTAGTTCTGCTCGAGCTTGACGAGTCGGGCGCCGGGGAAGTCCTGGCGGAAGCGCGAGAGGTGCTCGGTGCGTGCGCCGCGCCAGCGGTAGATCGACTGGTCGTCGTCGCCGACCGCGAAAGGCATGCCGGTGCCGCC
>CAZQGA010000009.1:0-19723 GCA_964592735.1 uncultured Chromatiaceae bacterium
TGATATGTAAGACGCCCCGGGAATGGCCTCCACCAGAGGCCATTCCTTGCCGGAAAACTGAAGAGCCCCGCTTCGGCGGGGCTCTTTTTTGGGCGCCCATGCGGCGTCAGCCAATTAGACGGGGCGGCTGCAGGTATTGCAGGGGTTTGTGGACAGCGTCAGCGAGCTTCGCCGTGAGCAACCCCCCGCAATTCAAAGACGCCCTTGAGATCATCGCCAGGCACGATGTCGAGCTGATCGCGGTCGACGGCGTGGCGGCGGCGCACCGATCGCGACCTTCGATCCCAATGTCGTCCAGTGGTCTCACTGTCCACGTACTCGGACTTGCCGCCCTGATACGGACCAAGGAGGAGGCGGGCCGCGACCAGGATCGCGCCGTGCTGGAACTCCTGCGTCAGGCGTTGCGCGGTTCGACAGGGACGGAGCGGAAATATCAGTCCGCGCGAGATCGAACGGGCCGGGTGATCTCCGGCCCGTTTTTCGTTTGGGCGGCGATTTGGAGCCGACCCGCTGTGCCGACTGAACACTGACCTGGGGTCATGCGCGCTCCGACCTTCAGTCTTCTTCGGTCCGCCGCCAACTTCGAGGGCAACCGCCCGACTGCGGCGTCAGTGGAAACGACCGTCATGCAAGCCCTTCAAGAACAACACGACACAACTGTGCCGGGTGGTCCGCGGAGTCTGGGTCGATCAGAACCCATGCGCTACCGCAGTCCTCATCGAGGAGGAGCCCTTCGGCCTTGAGGCGGCTTGGGACTCCATCGGGATCGCATATGCGCGCCCAACGCGTCATCTCGCCGGGAGATTCGATTTCCAGGATGCCGATGACCGAGCCGTGCACCGGTCCATCGGATATCGCATCCGCCACATCCTCCGCCGCCGCCAGGAATCCCACGCGTCCGGCATCCATGCGTACGGCATCCGTGATGTGCAGGGTAACGCCATCGAGGCTTCCGAACCGCAGCCACGCGGTGTTGAGGACTCGCGGCGACTCGCCGTCGAGCACGGCTTGGGAAAAATCCACGCTGGCGCTGCGCTGCAGTCCGGCACCGCGATGGAACAGGCGAAGAATGCCGTCGGGCAGGAGCACGGCCGCCTCGATATTGGGTCTGGCAGCCAACCCGAGCGTACGCTGGATGGAAGAATAAAGTTCCGACATCTGCCGCACGGAAACGGACGCAAAGTCCGGTGCAATGCGCGCCCACGCGCAGCGCTGCGCCGTGGAGCCGGAAGCGAACAGATGGATCGCGCCATCGGCGGTCGATATCGCTGCTTCGAAATCTGGCTTCTCTGCCTTGCTGGCTGCCCGGCCGTCGCCTCTGAGCGCACGCAGCTCGACGGTCATCTGCGGCAACGAAACCAGCGCCACACTCCAGGCGTCATCTTGTACGGCCAGCAGCCGGTCGGCCGCACGCACCAGAGCCGAGCCAGCCCGCACGCCATGCAGGGTGTGGATGGCCGTGATCCGGGCGCTGGGCAGGTGAGTGATCAAGGGCGCATCCATCCCGCGTATTGGATCGGCCATATACAAAAACCGGAGCGGTCACTACACGCGCTTCAGGTGCGATCAAGGTGCCGGTGTTTCGGTTATTCGGTTATTCATGGGCTTTGCAGCAACTGACAACAGGCGGATGCCTGGAATAACCGAATAACCGTAACACCGGCACCTTGATGTATTTCAGCCGCGCGTGCGCGGCAGGCCGAGGCCGGCCTCCGCAATGAGGCTGCGCTGGATCTCGCTCGTGCCTGCGTAGATCGTCGCGGCGATGTTGCGGCGTGCCGACCATTCGATCGCGCCGGCACCTGCGTAGCCGCGCAGGAGCGTGTCCGGCGCGGCGATGCGCAGCAGTTGCTGGCTGCAGTACATCCAGGATTCGCTGCCGAATAGCTTCACCATCGGGCCTTCGTGCTTCCGCGTCCTGCCGGTCTCGAAGTTCCAGATCGCGCGCCGTGAGAGTGCATCGGTGATGTGCGCACGGGTCATGGTTTCGGCAATCGCAAGACGCACGCGGGTATCGTCGATCGGCCTGCCTTCAGGCCGCTCCCGGCGCGCCCATTCGAGCGCGGCGCTGGCGAGGTGGCGCAGGCCCGCGATGTAGAGGCTGCCGTCGGACTGCTCGATGGCGAGCGCCTTCGCCAGCACCCTGGCGCCACCGTTGACCTCGCCCAGGCGATACCGGTCGGGCACCCTGAGATCGCTGTAGAAGGTCACGTTCGTGCGGTCATCGCCAATGGTTCTGATCCCGGTGACCGAGTAGCCCGGCTGCTTCACCGGCGCGAGAAACAGCGTGATGCCCTGGTGCTTGTCCGGCGCCGTGCGCGTGATCATGAGATTGTAGTCGGAGCGGTGGCCACTGGAGGTGAACATCTTCTGGCCGTTGATGAGCCAGTCCGCTCCGGCCTTCGTGGCGGTGGTCCTGGCTGCGAAGATGTCCGAGCCGCAGGAGGGTTCGGTGTAACCCATGGCGAGGTACACCTCGCCTGCGGCAACCTTCGGCAACACTTCCCGCCTGAGCTCATCGCTGCCGAAGTGGTGAACCATCTTCCACAGGAGGCTCGTGATGCCCGGTACGAGCATGTGCCAGCCGGCTTCAGCGAACACTTCGCGGATCGCCACGGCCGCGCGCCCCGGCAGCCCGGGGCCACCGTATTCCTCCGGCATTTCGGGATAGAGCAGCCCTGCGGCGGCGAGCTGCCTTTGCAGCTCAAGGTCATAGCCGTCCAGCGAGTCGCGCATGAAGCGCGCGACCTTCGCATCGCCGCACCGCTTCACGAACGCATGCGCCTTTTCGCGTGCGGCCTCGACGTCAGGCCCCCAGTCGAAGTCGATCTCGATATCGCCTGCTTCGGGCAGGCACGCGTCAGGAGCCGTCGCGTCCACCCTTGCGCCGCTGCTGTCGCCGATCGGGCCAAAGGCGAGCTCTGCCGCGCGCAGCAGTTCCTTTGCGGGGTCACCCCCAATAAGGACGTGCGCGCCGGCCCGGCGATAGCAGAGCTGCGCGTCGTATTCCATCGTCGTGCCGTAGCCTCCGAAGACACGCAGCGCCTTGAGAGATGCATCGTTCGACTTCGAGCCGCTCCACCAGTACGCCATCGAGACCAGCGCCGCGGCATCGGGCTCGCGGCGTGCGATGGCATCGACCGCCCGCCAGACGAGCATGCGCGCGCCGTCGATGTCGGTGAAGGCATCAGCAAGGACGTGGGACACGCCCTGGTATTCGCCGATCCTGCGCCCGAAAGCCTCGCGCTCGCAGGCGTATTGCGCGGCGTCTTCGATTGCGCGGCGGGCGATTGCCGCCACCAGCGCAGCGGTGAGCAGCCGCCACTCCGACAGCGCGGCGCGAAATGCTGTGCCGGCGTTGGGCAGGTCAACCAGCGCCGTGCATTCACGCAGGTCCAGCAGTTGCGCGGCGATCGCGCCGTGCTGGCTCTGGCCGGCGCCATCGGCCGGCATCTCGAGCTTCGCGGGATTGTGACGAATGGATACTGCGCTGCCCTCACGGCAGATCACCGCATCGGCGACCGCGCCTGCGGGCACCAGCTGGCACGGGTCGGTGCCCGCATCGCGCAGCGCGATCGTCGCGATCGCCTGGCCCCTGAGGCAGTCGGCGAGCAGTGCCGCAGCCGCATCACCGGCCTGTGCGAGCAGGCGGTTGGCGGCAATTGCCTCGACGACAGGTACCGAGGCCAGCGCACGGCCGGCCTGCTCGGCAGTTATGACCGCATGCATGAGGCTCATGCCGCCGCCGCCCCGGTCCTCGGGAACGCGCAGCGCGGGGACACCCTGCTCGAGGAGAACCGCCCACAGGACCCGGTCGAAGCCGACCGGTTCGGCCGCGCGGATACGCTGGCCGGTCGAGTGCTCGCGGAACAGCCGCTCGAGCGTGGCCTCGAGCATCGCCTGGTCTTCCGGAAACCGCAGATTCATCGGATCACCTGAATGGCACTGGCTTCGAAGGTTCCCGGGCCGGCCAGGGGCCGCTCTTCTGCGCTCACCCGGTCGGGATCGTGAGTACCGGCAGGCGCTGGTTGTCGCCTTCCTCGGACAGCGTGAACAGGAACATGATGAAGGAGAACGCCCGCTTTGAGCGGTAGTCGGTGTCCTCGATCCAGAACCAGCGGTTGCGGTACGCCACGGCCGCATACGCATCCGGCGGCTTGTCCGAGCTGCTCCTCACCACGAACGGCATCTGCGCGCTGTCGGCCCCCGGTACCACGGAGGCGCGATGTTCATCGAGGTCCTGCTGCGGAACCTCGACGGTTCCGGCGAGTGCCAGGAGGATCTGCAGCATCGATCGCGTATGCACGCCCAGCTCGCCCTTGCCGCCGCGCACCGGCGAATAGATGAGGCTGTATCGTCCGTTTGATTCTGCAAGGCCGAGCAACGCCGCCAGGTCCCTGAGCTGTGCCTGCGTTGCCGGCGGCATGTCCTCCTGCCGGAGAAACATCAGTACTTCCTCGCCCTTCGGTCCGGCCTCGACGCGGAAGCTCAACGCACCGGAGCGCTGTGCTTCGCGAAGCAGGGCGAGGGCCTCCGTGAATTCGTGTGCGCCGGTGTTCGGTTGCCCGCCCTGGGTGCTGACCGGGTTGTGCAGGCCATTCAGGGATTCGAGGCTGAGCGCGAGCACGACATCTGCTTCATAGCCCGCCTGCAACAGGGCAAATACCGAACCAGGGCGGATCGGCGTCATGAGACCGCGCAGGAATTTATCGCCGGTGAGCGGTGAGTAGGTGATCGTGGGCCGGTCGGTGTAGCGCACGGTGCCACCGAGGCTTGCCGATTCGCTGCCCGGCACGCTGCCGCGGGTGATCGCGGCGCCGAGCGAGCCACTGCTTTCCACCGTGTAGCCGGCGACGATCTGGCCGATGTCGAGGAACACCGGCAGGTCCATGTAGCGCAGCTTCACGATGTTGAGCAGGGTCTGCTCTTTCCAGGAGCTGGCGACGGCGCTGTTGTAGTCGAACCGGTCCCGCTCGACGGTGCGGGGGCCGACCGTTACGCATCCCGTCGTGACCCCTGCTGCCAATGCCGCGACAATCACGGCCCATGCCTGCCTCACCATGATCGATCCGCTTCCCGACCCGCCGTTGACGTCGCGATTCTACTGCATGCCCCGCGGCTGCCGGGGCGGTTTGCGGCCAACGATGCTGCCGCCCTGCGCCGAGTCTGGCCCTGGGCGCAGCGTTCATCGTGGCGGGATTGGGGTTGTCCAGTGGTGTGGCGGCGCGCCATCACAGGTGTTCGAGCGCAAGCACGCCGCCAATGAGCGCGATCGTGCCCAACACGGCACGCGCGGCGAACAGGTACCAGAAGTAACCTGGCTCACTGGCGCGGCAGATCCGGCCACGGCCGGTGGCGCCCCAGGTTTCCCCGGTGCGCAGCTGGTTTACTGCCCCGGCGACGCACAAGACACCCACGAGGATGCATCCTGCTGAAATGGCGGTGGTTTGCAGCATTACCGATGCGCCTGTCGTCCTGCGGATGATTCCGCTGCCAGCCCCTCGATATGCGTGAGTTCAAAGCGCGTACCCGAGGCGCGATATTCGTGGCGGATCATGATGCGGTCGGCGCCGGTGATCCACACATCCGTGTCCTTGCCGAAATGGTAGTGCTCCGTCTCGAAGCTGCCGGCTGGCACCGTGATCGTCTCGCGGCCGACGTACTCGAGCGTGATGGGAAAGGCGGTGACGCGTGGTCCGCCGTCGGCAGCGCCGAAGATGAAGATCGATGCGGGTTGCCGGCCGCCGGCAGCCTGGTCGTACAGGCCGAAATGCCAGCCATCCAGGCTTGGGGGGTGGAGCAGCACGGAATACTTCCCGGGGAGCGGCACCCGCTCGGTCATGAAGCCTGTGTCGCTGTGGGTGGTCACCCCGAGATGGGCGCCATCAGCCACGTAGAACCCGGAGCCGAGCAGCTTCCCCTTGCTGTACACGTTGGTGAATGCCTCGAGGAACTGGAACGAGGCGTCGCTGCGGTAGATGGTGTTGATCTGCTGGGCATCCCGCCCGCCGTCGAAGAAGACGCGCATGGTTCGCGAACCGTCCGGCTGCAGCGTGAGTGTCCAGAGTTCACGCCCGCAGGGTTCGCCCTTCACGAGCGTCGTGCAGCCGAGCGTGCCCGATACGCTACGGACGATGCTGCCGTTGGCCGGCGGCGCCGGGCTGTGCCCGGCAACCGGCCTTTGCGCCGGCATGCAGGCGGTGAGGAGTGCCAGTGCAGTGGGCAGAATGACGGCGGGTCTGCGAAAGTTGATCATGTCCCGGGGGGCCTCCTGGATGTCCATGCCAGTACATCCGGCGGATCCGGTGATGTCAACCGCTTACGGGCTCCGGGCCGAAGGAACGAAGGCGCCGGGCAGCCGCGCTCTCGTATAGCATGCGAACCTCCGTGATCCCGCCAGGGCCTTCACCATGACATCTCCTGCTGCACCAGCCGTTTCCTTCGCTGACCTGGGCCTCGCGCCGCCGCTGCTCAAGGCGCTGGCAGACGTGGGTTATGAGGCGCCATCACCGATCCAGGCGGCGACCATTCCATTGCTGCTAACCGGTGTGGATATCGTCGGCCAGGCACAGACGGGTACGGGCAAGACCGCGGCTTTTGCGCTGCCGGCACTCTCGACGCTCGAGCTCGCCCGGCGCGAGCCGCAGGTTCTCGTCGTCGTGCCGACGCGTGAACTGGCCATCCAGGTGGCTGAGGCATTCCAGAAATATGCCGCCTGCCTGAAGGGCTTTCACATCGTGCCGATTTACGGTGGCCAGAGCTACGAGCCGCAGCTCGCTGCGCTCCGGCGAGGCCCCCATGTAGTCGTCGGGACGCCGGGGCGGCTCATCGACCACCTCAAGCGCGGGACATTGCAGCTGGCCGCAGTACGCACCGTGATCCTCGATGAGGCCGACGAGATGCTGCAGATGGGTTTCGTCGATGCCATCGACGAGATCCTCGCCCAGGCACCGCCGGAGCGGCAGGTGGTGCTGTTCTCGGCCACCATGCCGGCGCCCATTCGCCGTATCGCGAAGAAACACCTGCGTGAGCCCAGGGAGGTCACGATCCGGGCGAAGGCTGGCACGGCTGCCAAGACCCGCCAGCGTTACTGGCTGGTGGATGGCTTGCACAAACTCGATGCGCTGACCCGCATTCTGGAGGTCGAGCCCTTCGATGCCATGCTGGTATTCGCGCGCACCAAGCTGGCCACCGCGGAGCTGGCCGAGCGGCTGGAAGCCCGGGGCTTTGCCGCCGCGGCGCTCAACGGCGACATGGTCCAGGCGCAGCGCGAGCGTACCATCGCCCAGCTCAAGGCCGGGAAGATCGACATTGTGGTGGCCACCGATGTCGCCGCGCGTGGCATCGACGTGGAGCGCATCGGCCACGTGGTCAATTTCGACATGCCCTACGACGTGGAGTCCTATGTCCACCGCATCGGCCGCACTGGCCGGGCAGGCCGCAGCGGTGAAGCGATCCTGTTCGTGGCGCCGCGCGAGCGCAACATGCTGCGGCTGATCGAGCAGCATACGCGCCAGCAGATCGAGCCCCTGCGCCTGCCAACGCTGGGCGATGTGAACGCGAGGCGGGTGGCAAAATTCAAGGCGCGCATCACCGGGGCGCTTGGCCGTGGCGATGCCACGCCTTATCGGGGCATCATCGATGAACTGGTGCGTGAAAGTGGTACGGACGCCGCGGATCTGGCCGCTGCGCTGGCCAGCCTGGTGCAGGGCAAGACGCCACTGCTCCTGGCCAGGCGCGCCGAGGAGCCGGCAGCTGCAGAGCCGCGCTCACAGCCGGAGCGGCCCGGCAGGCGCGACCGGCACGAGCGCACCGGTCGTGACCATGCTGATCCTGGTGACAGGGGCGGGAGTGATGAACCACGCCGGCCGCGCGGGCTGCGCCACGAAGAGCAGCGGCTCTACCGGCTTGCCATTGGCCGCAGCCATGGCATCAAGGTCGGCAACATCGTTGGTGCCATTGCCAATGTCGGTGGCATCCAGGGCTCGGACATCAACGGCGTGGATATCCAGCGTGATGAAACCTTCGTGCGCCTGCCCGAGGGTATCGCGCCGGAGACACTCGAGCGCATCGGCCAGGTGAAAATACGTGGGCGGCTGCTCGCAATCCGGCTGGCAGATGCCCGCCCGGCGGCGGGGAAGAAGACCAGGAAGGTACGCTAGTCCGCTGGCCCTGCACGGCCGGGTTCACGCCAGCGTGCCCAGAAGTTGAGTCCCGCCAGCCCAGAGCCGATCAACACGATACCGATCCACTCCGCGCTGCCGGGTGCTTCGCCCAGGAAGCCCCAGGCGAACAACACCACGCCGATCGGCACGACGAGGCTGGTAAGCCCCGCGATGCTGGCCGGCAGGCGCTGGACCACGGTGCTCCAGATCACCCAGCCGAGCGCGGATGACAGCACGCCGTTGTAGAAGAGCACTCCGGCGTAAGTGAGGCTCCAGTCGACGGCGCGTTCCTGCATCGGCAGCACGAGCACAACGGATGCCACGGCGCCGACCAGCATCTGCCAGGCGGTCAGCTGCAATGGCGTGACCTGCGGATGGCGCTGGAACATGCGTTTGGAGAGTACGGTGCCGATCGCCCAGGCGAGTCCGCCCAGGATTGCGAGCAACACGCTGGCCGGCGAGCCCAGCGGTTGCCAGGGCTCGATCACGAAGACAAAGCCCGTCGCTGCAGTCACGATGCAGATGAGGCGTCGCGGCCCGGGAACGTCGTGCAGCCACCACCAGGCCAGGGGGACCACCCAGAACGGCATGGTGTAGGCGAGCAACGCAGTCCGGCCGGCCCCACCCGACATCAATGCCAGTTGTTCCAGTGCCTGGAATGCCGTGGTTTGCATGAGCCCGATCACGATCGTCGCCGGCCACGGTGGCGGCCGGTGCAGCCGGCCCGTGAGCGCCATCCAGCCGAACAGGACGATGACCGCGACGACCCAGCGCTGGGCACTGAAGGTGAACGGCCCACTGTAGTGCGTTGCGATTTTCATCGTCGTCCAGCCGAAGCTCCAGATGAGCACGAGGACGACGAGTCCGATCCAGGCCGCGCGGGTGGACGCCGCCGGCCTTGCCGGCGAGGGAGGCTGGTGAACCAAGTGACGGTCGCTCGCCTACATTCTGCCGCTCATGTCGGGCTCGGGTGTCGCCACGTTCCCTCCGGGGATCACCGTGTGGGTGACCTCGCCCGACAGCAGCGCGTTCTCGCGTATCAACGATCCGGGCAGGAGCTGTGGGTGTGTCACGGTGGTGTTCCCCTCCGGGTGCAGGCAGCCGACACGCTAAGCGCCCCGGTGGGCACCATGCAAGTGCCGGGTCGCTGCCTATGCTCGTCCTGTGGCTGCCGGCACGCCCCACGCTTACAGGTAGCCGAGCGCCAGCAGGCCAGCCACGAGTGCGATCGTGCCCAGTACCGCGCGCACGACGAACAGGTACCAGAAGTAGCCCGGCTCGCGCGCGCGGCAGATCCGGCTCCGTCCGGTGCCGCCCCAGGTTTCGCCGGTACGCAGCTGGTTCACCGCGCCAATGACACAGAGGGCGCCAGCGAGGATGCATCCTGCCAGGATGGCTGCGGCTGCTGACATGTCGTGGGTCCACTGGTTGCCAGGGGATTGGGCCAGCCGGCCTGCGCGACCGGCAGCCGCGCTGCGCCGCTGGCGCCTTGTCACGCTGGCCGGAGCGAAGGATGTCGCCCCGCTCATGGAACCGGATATCGAGGCAGTCACAGTTTGTGATCACTCCGTGACCACCCGTGAACGAAACCGGGTGCCGGGCTGGTGAAGCCTGGCACCCGGTCAACGGTCGATTGAATCGATCGCCGCGGTCAGGTGAAAGCAGGCCAGACCTGCCTGTCGCCTGCACGCCGTATCCAGCCGAGCAGGCCGAGCGCGGTGCCGAGCAGCCAGACTGCACCCGGGATGGGTACGATCTGCAGCGCCATCGGGCTGATCAGGAATTCCTGGCTTGTGCTGAGCGGGTTTGGCGTGAGGACCTGCATGATCGTGCTGAAGTCAAAGCCGCTGCCGTTGGTATTTGCATCGGTGAGATGGGTCTGGCCGCCCGCGGTGGGCGTATAAGACGCGAATAAGGCCCAGATTGCCTCGCCGATGTCTGCTTCAGTGGTCGCATCCCCCGCGGTCAGTGCCTTGTCGAACAAGTACCCTGCCTTTTGGTAGGCGGTGAGATCAGGGCCGAACTTGCCTGCGCCACCTGCGATATCCCCGTACGAATAGACGTCGGCATTCCAGGTGTCACCGACGTTGATGGCCGTATTGAGATCGTCACACATGCCATACATCGTGACGCCATTCACCTTGAGTTCATAGAATCCCGCGTAATGCCCATTGCGGTTCTGCGACTGTGCAGTTCCGAGAAGTTTCACGACGACGATTGATGCCGCGTCAGCCGCCGTGGCGCTGAGCATCAGCGCGATCATCACCGCGCAGAAGATACGCATGGTTGCCTTCATGGTCTTCATTGACATACCCCTTTCCCTGAAATCAGTGCGTTGCCATCCCTGAGAGAAGTGAACGATTCCACCGTAGCAACCGCGCCCCGGTGCATCTGTTCGGTTGCCCACACAGGCGGCCGGTGCAACCTGGTCGCTGCTCACGCAGGTGCTTGCGCACCGGCCGGTGGCGGTCATGCTGTCCTTCGGGGATCCGCGTTGCTGGCGCACGGCTCATCTGCCAGTGCCAGGGGATGGCCCATGTGATCGATGCGGTTGGCGTGCAGGCTGACGTGATCGTCGCGCAGGGGGCGGGGCGGGCGGGCACGGATCGTTGCACGGCACCCTGGCTTTCGTGCCGGAAACGGCGGACTGCCATGCACGACATGCGCCGGACACGCTGCTCCTCGCGGCCTGCGGCGTTGACGGGCGTGCTTGTCCGTTATTTTGCCGGGCTCTCTCCGGCCGGTACGATGAAAGCCGACACAACGCCAGGCTCGGCTGGCGCTGCCGGTGCGGCTGCTTCCGGCTGTGCAGGCCGGGCGGTGAGGTAGAGATCGGTCAGCCGGTGCATGGCGCCGAGAAA
Source organism: uncultured Chromatiaceae bacterium (assembly GCA_964592735.1). GTDB lineage: Bacteria > Pseudomonadota > Gammaproteobacteria > Steroidobacterales > QUBU01. The sequence goes on from CAZQGA010000009.1 coordinate 11,027, forward strand.
GCCGTCAACGCCGAGCAGGAGCAGGGCGGTTGCTGCTGCCGCAAAGAGCGCGGCAGCGAGGCGCCTGGCCACGCGGGAGCGGGTGTCCGCGTGCATCAGCCGGTGACGTATTGCTGCAACTGGGTGATGGTGAACTCGTGGTCCTCGATCGTCGCCTTGACCAGGTCTCCGATGGAGACCAGGCCCACGACGCGCTTGTCCTGCAGTACTGGCAGATGTCGCACCCGCTTGTCGGTCATCAGTGCCATGCATTCATCAACGTTGTTTGCAGGCGTCACGCACGCAATGGGGGCTGTCATCACGTCCTGCACCGCAGATTCACGGGATGAACGTCCGATGAGTACCACCTTGCGGGCGTAATCGCGCTCCGAAAATATGCCGACGAGCCTGTCTCCGTCGAGCACAACAACAACGCCGATGTCGTGCCTGGCCATCACCTGCAGTGCTTCGAGCACGGTATCAGCCGGCTTGACCGACCAGACAGAGCGGCCCTTGGTGTTCAGAATATCGACGACGGTCTGCATGGCTTTGCCTCCCTTCGCACATATTTTTCTGGCCATCTGCAGGTTTGATTCTAGCCCATCCCCTGGAATTTGCGGGGAGCACAGCCTCCAGCGTTCCAGCACCCATGTGAACCGCCGGCGATCAAGCCCTATCGGTGAAGCCCTGGGATCAGTCCATGACCCGGGCGTCCTGCAGGCGCCTGGCTCTGTGAGAATCCCCGTGACTTGTCTCAAATCAAGATATGTGGCATAACCGAAAGGTAATGTAATCATTACAACCTGACGGCTCTGTCACCGGGGAGTGAGAGAGTCCGGCGTTACAGGGGACGTGGCGAATTCACTGAGGGGGTCAACGTGAGTACAGGGATTCATCGTGGCCACGGCCACACTGTCCGCACAGCGGGCATCGCGCTCGCCGTTTCCTTCACCCTGCCGATTCCGGCAGGGGCAATTGAGCAGATCATTGTCACCGCGAAGCAGCGCGAACAGGATCTGCAGGAAGTGCCGCTGTCGATCTCGGCTCTGAGCGAGGCCGACCTCGAGCGGACCCGCACCACCGAGCTGCGTGGCCTGGCGGAAATCACGCCCAACCTGGTGTTCACCTCCGGCCAGGGCCGCGATTCGCCGAGCACGCTGGCGATCCGCGGTGTTGCGCCCAATACCGGTGACATACGCCTGCAGGGCGTCAGTGTCTGTCTCGATGGGGTCTATGTCGGTGGTGCGGTACAAAGCCTCGATCTGACGTCCCTCCAGCGGGTCGAGGTCCTGCGCGGCCCCCAGTCGACGACCTTCGGGCGGCAGACTTACGCCGGTGCGTTGAACTACGTGACCAGATCACCGCGCACCGATGCATTTACGGGCGCCGCGAAGCTGACCTTCTCTTCCAATGAAGGTGCGGCCGAGGACAACTGGCAGCTTACCGGCAGTACACAGATTCCCCTGGTCTCTGACCGGCTGTGGCTTGAGGTTGGCGGCACCAAGAAGATCATGGGTGCAATGTCCGAGAACGGCTCCGTGGTCAACCGTGGTGCACCGACCCAGTACTTCCGTGAGGTGAAAGCCGGGCGGGAGGAGACCAAGGCATTTACGGCCGCCTTGCTCATCGAGCCGATCGAGAACCTGTCCATCAAGTTGCGTACGATCATCAGCGAGGACCGGGATGGTCCGCCCCTGACCGTTGCACTGCATCCCCAGGAGTGGGCAGCCGAAGGACTCGACGTTGTCGTGCGAGGTGCGGGCATCACCTCGCCAACCGATCCCGGTGCGCTCTGGCCCGTCGACAAGCTCTTTGCCCCATCACCAGATGCGGTCAGCTGCGACTCGGCTGCCGGACGCCCCACGGAGTGCGGTGTTGACCGCAACCGGAATTTCTTCTCGTCCAACATTTCCTACAAGCTCAACGGCTATGACCTGGTTTATCTCGGCGGCTGGGCAGAGGATGAGCGTTGGAGCAATTCAGACCTGTATTTCCGTGGTGCAAGCCCCGATCCTTTCTTCGGCAATGCACCCTATAACCGTCCAACGCCGCCGGCGGGGCCAACAGCAAAGACTGCGCAGTTTTTTTCCGCCCAGCGCCAGCACTACACCAATCAGAGCCATGAGTTCCGCATCCTGTCACCCGTCGGTGAGGCGCTCAGCTGGCGGGCTGGTGTGTATTACTTCTCCGAGAAGGAGCGGTTTTACATCAAGTCGATGGAGACCGTGGCCAATCCGAAGGGCATCTACCGTGGTCCGCAGGAACTGGAAAACTATGCCGTGTTTGGCGGCCTGACCTACGCACTCAACGATCAGTGGTCGGTCGAACTCGAGGGCCGGCTGCAGCGTGAGGAAAACCGGCTCAAGGAGTGTCCTCCCGGCCTGTGCCCGGCATCCACTGCCCTCGCTGCGGAGAAAAAGGAAACTGACAGCGACTTTCTGCCCCGTGTTACCGCCATGTACCGGCCCAGGGAAGACATGATGCTGTATGCCCTGTTCTCGCAGGGCACCAAGTCGGGCCGCTTCAACACCACAACAACCACCAACTTCCTGTATGTCGATCCGGAAGAACTCAACAACTATGAGGTTGGTGCGAAGACTGCGTGGCTCGACGGCCGGCTGAAGGTCAACGGATCAGCCTTCTGGCTCGATGTGGACAACCAGCAGTTCTCCGTTGTCTTCCTCGATACGTCCGTCGATCCGGCCGTGACACGAACTGCCGTACAGAACATCGGCAAGTCCGATGCCTGGGGTTTTGAGCTCGATGGCGCCTTCCAGTTCGATGACCGCTGGAGCATGGCAGCCGGCATTGGCTATGCAACACACGAGTACAAGAAGGATTTCTTCCCGGATGACAACAACCTGAAGCGCCTGTTCAACGGCGAGAGCTTCAAGGGCAAGACTTCCGTCAACGTACCGGAGTGGACGGGCTATGCAGCCGCCCAGTATGTCCTGCCGCTGGGCCAGGACCGGGATTTGATTTTCGACGGCAATATCACCTACCGCGGCGATTCCTATGCGGACCAGGCCAATCTCGCAAAGACCCCGGCAATCACGCGCGTCAACCTGCGCGGCACGTTTGCCACGAAGCACTGGGAGGTGGCGGCCTTCGTTCGTGACCTGTTCGACAACGACGACCCGGTGGCCGGCTTGACCAATGCCACCAACGTCTGCACCTACCTGCCAGCACCCAATCCCTATCCGGGCCAGCGTTGTGCCGGCGTGGTGCTGGATCGCGGCCGTGAGGTCGGCGCGCAGTTGAATTACAGGTTCTAGGCGACGAGACCCGTCATCCCGGCCCGGCTTCACTCCAGCAGTGGGGCCGGGCTGTTTTATGAGACGGCATGATCTGTTCTTTTTTTCGGCAGGCTGCGCTGGCGCCGAACGCCAAGCCACCCGGGCGCCATACAAGCGCAGTCTTGCAGGGCGTTATGGAGGTATTTGCCGGATGCGGTTCGCCGCCGCATCAGCCGGTTACCCTGGTGATCAAGTCGATGAACTGTGTGGCCGGATAAGCTGCGGGCATGGAACGCGAACTGATCATCGTCGGCGCGGGAATCAGCGGGCTGGGATTTGCACATTTCGCCGTGCAGAAAGGCCAGCGACCGCTCCTGGTCGAAGCCGCGGGGCGGGCAGGCGGAGCCATCCACAGCCACCCCTTCAGTGAGGTCGAAGGAGGCTGCTGGACCGAGCTCGGTGCCCACACCTGCTACAACAGCTACGGAACCTTCCTCGATATCCTCGCATCCCTGGGTACGCTGGAGAAGATCAGCGCCAGGCGGAACCTGCCTTTCCGGCTGTTGATCGACGGACGGGTGAGGACGATTGTGGGAGTACTCTGGGTTCCCGGCCTGCTGGCATCACTCCCCCGTGCGTTGTGGTTGCGGACGAAGGGGGCCACCGCGAAGGAATATTTCCGTGGCATCGTCGGACGCAGGAATTTCGAACGGGTCGTCGGCCCTGCCCTTGATGCCATGACCTGCCAGCCCGCAGCTGAATTCCCGGCGGATGCGTTATTCCAGAAGAAGTCGCGCCGCAAGGAAGTCCTGCGGAGCTACACGGGCCGGATGGGCATCGGCAGCCTGATCGAGCCCATGGCCCGGCAGTCTGGGCTGGAGTTGCTGAGCGGTGTCGCGGCGGAGCGCATCGAGAAAATATCCAGCGGCTATCGCCTGTCGCTGGCCGATGGCCGCACCATCACCACGGAAACGGTGGTTCTGGCCGTTGCCCCCGATGTTGCTGGCCGGCTGCTGCAGGATGTATCTCCCGAACTGATGCGCCAGTGTGGTGCCGTGGCGATGGCGGAGATCGACAGCCTCGCGGTAGTGATCCCGATCGAAGCCACCAGCCTGCCGCCCCTCGCCGGGGTCATCGCACACGATGACCTGTTCTATTCGGCCCTGTCACGCGATACGGTTGCGGATCCGCGGCATCGCTCTTTCACTTTTCACTTTCGTCCCGGAGTCGACCCGCAGCGACAGCTCGCCCGGGCCTGCGAAGTGCTGGGCGTCGGACCCGCGGCGATTCTCGGGCAGGCAGCCAGGCGCAACCGCCTGCCTGCGCTGCGAGTTGGTCACAGGGAGCGCGTGGCTGCCATTGACCGGCAGCTCGCTGGCGGGCGCCTTGGCCTGCTCGGCAACTGGTTCTCTGGCATCTCGATCGAAGACTGCCTGCTGCGGGCGCGGGCTGAATTCAGGCGCCTGAATCCGGTGTGATGGATTTTTGACCGGCAATCTGGCATCAAGACAACCAGGGTTCAGGCCGCTGCTGGACATGCAGCAAACAACTGTATCGAAGTTGAGATGACGGCGTATTGGCTTCGACGAAGTCCGTACGGAGAATTCAGGAGATATCCGGTCGAACCGGAAAAGGAAGTCAAAATGGTAAGAAACAGTTTGTTGCGATTGCAGGCCTGCGCTATTCCGGTTCTGCTGGCTTTGGCGATGTCGGTGGCCGGTACGGCAAGCGCCGCGGAAGGCGGGGCGGAGTCGGCATCTAAAGGCGTCAACGTCGGCGCAGGGGAGCAGGGTTTTGTTGCGGTCATCTTCGATGGCCCTCCCCTGAAGTCAAACCAGGTCAAGTCGGCAAACCACCGTGAATATTCGCGCGGGATGACTTGTGCGGAATGCCACACCGTCAGCTTCGACCTTGTGACTACGGCATCCAGGCAGTTCGTCAACAACTATCCTCAGCTGACAAACGACGAAATCTGGGCCAAGGTAGCGGCCTTCCTGCCGGGCCGCGAGCGTTTCGTGATCGCGACGGCGCTGGACAACAAGCCGCTCGCGACCACGGTCGACATGGTCCTCGACAAGGACGAGAAAGTTCTTTACGTCGTATCCGAGGTCGGCACGGAAAAGCTGCAGCAACTGCGGATCAATCCCGCCATCAGTGCTGCCCGCTTTTTGGGCTGGACTGTCGCGGAGGGTGGCAAACAGGAATGGCGCAGCGTGCAGATCAATGGAACGGCGGAAGTCATCCCGTCCTCGGATCCGCGCTTCGACAAGGCGCTCGACAAGTACCATCTGGTGCGAGCCTCGAAGGAGAGGGCGCACCGGCGGTTCGATCTCATTCGTGTCACGCCCGAGCAGATTTACTATTTCGATACCAATCTGCCTGATGACCAGAAGGGTGTCTACCAGCTCTGGAAGCGGGAACAGTCGCCCCGTTAGCTGTGGGAGTTCAGCAGGGGGGGCTGTCGAGACCGGGCTCCATCGCTCACCTGCGCTTTGACTGAGTGATGAGAACAGCACCGCCGGCAATCGTCGGCGGTGCTGGTTTCCCGTGGTTACGCGGCTTTTATTTTATGGCCTCAGCCGCACAGGCGGCTTCTCCGCAGCCCCGTTGTTGCAGCCAGAACCACAATCGCTGTACCGTCCGGGACGTTTCTTGCGTTGACGATTGACAGGCTGGGCGTTCCAGCCGGAGGAGGTGCCGTGGGTTTTGTCATCGAGAAGGCAGGTCCCGGAGACCGCACAGCCATTCTGGCCGTGATGCGGCCCTATAACATGCACCACGTTCCCTCGGTGGAAATGGAGGAGCTCGACCTCGAGTGCTTCTTCGTCGCCAGGATTGATGGATCCATCGTTGGTGCGGCCGGCTATCGCCTGCTCGCCCCGGGCCGGGCCAAGACGACGCTGCTCGGTGTATTGCCGGAGTACAGCGGCCACGGCGTTGGCAAGGCGCTTCAGCACCGGCGGATGGAAGTGATGCACCAGGCCGGCGTCCGGGTTCTGACAACGAATGCCGACCGTCCCGACACGATCCTGTGGTACCGGAAACATTTCGGCTATCGGCCGGTTGGTACGCTGCCCAAGCTCTGCTCCTTCGGGCTCGAGGATGTGGATCACTGGACGACCCTCGAAACCGACCTCGATGGCTATTTCGCAGGCCTGGACGCCCGCGAGCAGGAGCGCAGCGCCTACATGGCGGCGAACGATGCCCATCCGCTCGCGCCATACCCGCCCCTCATCATAAACGTCTGCCTGACCGGCATGATCCCCACCCGTACGCAGACACCCCATGTGCCGCTGGCGGTGGATGAGATCATCGCCGACGCTGTCGCGGTTTACGATGCGGGTGCGCGCATCGTCCATATCCATGCCCGCGATGCCGGGGGGCGACCAACGCCTGATCCGGCGCTCTATGAGAAAATCATCACCGGCATCCGCCGGGAACGGCCGGGGCTGATTTGCGCCGCCACGACTTCCGGGCGCAACTGGGCGGATTTCGAGCGGCGCTCCGCAGTGCTCTACCTCGACTTCGCCGCACGTCCGGACATGGGCAGCCTCACCCTCGGTTCCCTCAATTTCCTGACGGGTGCGAGCACCAATACGATAGAGATGGTCGAGCGCCTGGCCCTGGCGATGAAGGACCAGGGGGTGAAGCCCGAGCTCGAAATATTCGATCTCGGCATGATCAATCTTGCGCGCTATCTGGAACGCAATGGCCTGATCGGCGGACGCAAGTACTTCAATCTGCTGTTTGGCAACCTCAACACGGCGCCGGCGACGCTCGCGAGTCTCGCGACGCTGACCGCGGCGTTGCCGGAAGACTCGCTCTGGGGTGCTGCCGGCCTGGGTCAGTTTCAGTTGCCCATGAACACCGCGGCGATCATCGCCGGCGGGCATGTGCGGGTGGGTCTCGAGGACTCGATCTACTACGACAATGCGCGCACGAAGCTGGCCACCAATCGCCAGCTGGTCGAGCGCGTGGTTCGGCTCGCCGGCGAGTTGCAACGGCCCATCGCGACTGCCGGCGAAGCGCGGGCCCTGTGTGGCCTGCCACCCCGGCGGGCGGCCTGAGCCGCCACCCGTCATTCAAGGCAGGTTTTGCGCGGGCCGGGATGCTCAGGCCCTGGCGCTCGGGCGTGCGGCGACGGCATCACGCCAGCGTGAGAGTGCCTCCAGGTGTTCTGCTGCCGGCGTGAACCTCATGAGACGCGCAAACTCGAGCGCGCAGAAGGCGGTGATGTCGGCGATGGTGAAGCGCTCGCCGGCGATGAAAGGGCGCCTGGCCAACTCCCGGTCGAGCCAGCGGGCCTGGTCCCGCGTGCGGGCCGCCTGGACCTGGGCAAATTCGGGAAATTGCCGTCCCTCGAGTACGGCAAGGGCGGGGTGCGAGTGGCGAACCCACAGCATGATGGCGCCGCCGAGGCCGAGTTCGACGCGCCGGTCCCACATTTCGATCTCCGCCCGCTCGCGTGGCGTGCAACCCATCAGATTGGGCTCCGGGTACAGTGCCTCGAGGTAGCCTGATATGGCACGGGTCTCGGCGAGCATCGTGCCGTCATCGAGTTCGAGAACCGGGACCTGGGCCGCGGGATTGCGTCGCAGGAATTCCTCGCGACGATGTTCGGTTTTCATGAGGTCGATCTCGATGCGCTCGATTGCCTCGATGCCCTTCTCGGCAATGAACATCGTCACGCGACGAGGGTTTGGTGCACGCGCCGAGGTGTAGAGTTTCATGCGAGTGCTATCGCGTCGATTTCGATCTGCAATTCGGGCAATGCCAGCCGCTCGATCTGCACGATGGTATCGGCCGGGTAGGGCCGTGAGAAATATTTTTCCCTCAGTCGCACGACCGCCGGGAAATGGGTCATGTCGGTGACATAAATCGTCACCTTCACCACGCGGGCAAGACTCGATCCGGCCGCCTCGAGCACGGTCGCGAGCATCCGGAAGGCCTGTTCGCCCTGCGCCTCGAAGTCACCGCCGCCCACGAGATTGCCCTCCAGGTCCATCGCGGCCTGGCCCGAGACGAAGATGAAGCCGCCCGCCGCGATGGCCTGCGAAATCCGGAACGGTGCGTAGGGATCTGGCGTGGTGGCAATCTGGCGAAGAAGTTGCTGTGGCATGTCGTTCTCCGTGCTGATAACGGCCGATTGTGCCACTCTGAGGGGTGCCGGGTTGAAGGTTCGAAGGTTTGGTCAGGCTGGGGGGTAAAGGACGGCATGATGAAGCGTGCGGGTGGATGCAGTCCCGGCCGGCGTTCGGGTGGCTGGACGCGGCGCGAGGCGCTTGGCGCAGGGGGTGCGCTCCTCGCCACTACTGCCTGGGGCGGGAGCGGCACTGCCAGCGATCCCGCAGACCTCACGCTGGCCGCAGCGTCTGATGCTCTGCGACGCGGTGCGTTGTCGCCGGTGGATCTCACACGGGCCTGGGGGGGGGGGGGGCGCGGCCACGCTGACCCGCGGGGGCCCGGTTTTTAGGGGAATAGC
>CAZQGA010000010.1:0-14889 GCA_964592735.1 uncultured Chromatiaceae bacterium
CGTAGCTACCCGCCAGCGCCACCACCGTCGCCGCATCAAACAGGTCGCTGTCGTAGGCGAAGCTCGCAAGCAGCGCACCATCCTGCTCGGCGACGTGCAGGCTGAGGTCGAACTTGACGCGCCCGCCTTCGACGACCTCGACCTCTGCCTCGATGCCGTTGAGATCCAGTTGTCCGCGCGGCTCGTTGTGATATGCAAAAAACACCTGCGCCAGCGGTGCCCAGGCGCGACTGCGCCGGGGCTGCAAGGCCTCGACGAGCCTCTCGAATGGCAGGTCGTCGTGGGCATAGGCGTCGAGCGCCCGCCGCCGCGTGCGCGCGAGCAGTTCGCGCAGCGTCGGATTGCCGCGCAGGTCACCGCGCAGAACCAGCGTGTTGACGAAGAAGCCGATCAGCCCCTCGAGCTCGCTGCGCCCGCGTCCGGCGACCGGCGTACCCACCAGCAGGTCCTCCGCACCCGTCCAGCGCGCGAGCAGCGCCTGGAAGCCGGCGAGCAGCACCATGAAGAGCGTCGCCCGTTCACGGCCCGCCAGGGTACGCAGCTCATCGGCCAGCGCAGCGGGCAGGGCCAGTGTATGCCAGGCACCCCGATGACCCTGCACGGCTGGCCGTGCCCGGTCGAACGGCAGGTCGAGCCGCCCTGGAGCACCTGCGAGCTCCCTCTGCCACCAGGCCAGCTCGCGATCCCTCACCGCAGCCAGCGAATCCTGTTGCCACTGCGCGTAATCGGCGTACTGCACCGGCAGCGGCGGCAGCCGGACTTCACTGCCACTGCGACAGGCGTTGTACAGCGCCGAGAGCTCCCTGCACAACACCGCCATCGACCAGCCGTCGGAGACGATGTGGTGCATCACGAGACACAGCAGCCGTTCGTCTGGCGCAGTTTCGAACAGCGTTGCCCGCAGCAGCGGCCCCTGGGCGAGATCGAAAGGCCGTTCCACCAGGCTCCGCAGCCGCATCGCGAGCTGCGCGGGCGCGACATCGTGGGCCTGTTCACGCTCGAGCATCACTGGTTCTGCCATTCCGGGGTGCTGGCATGGCTCGCCATCCTGCATCCCGAAGCGGGTTTGCAAAACCTCGTGGCGCGCAACGAGATCGGTAAGCGCCTGCGCGAGCGCCGCGATATCGAGCGCACCGTGCAGCCGGAAGACGGCATGCAGGTGATACGCCGGGTTGCCCGGCTCGAGCTGATCGAGGAACCAGAGCCGGCGCTGTGGCCAGGAGAGCGGTGCGGTACCCGACGGCGCACGCGGCCGAACCGGCGCCAGCAAGACCGCATTCCCGCCGGCTGACAACGCGGCGGCGATTCCCGACACTGTCGGAACCTCGAACAGCGCGCGCAACGGCAGCTCGGCCTCGAGCGTGTCGCGGATGCGCGAGACGAGCTGTGTCGCCAGCAGCGAGTGACCCCCGAGCGCAAAAAAGTCATCGTGCACGCCGACCGGCACCTCCCGGCGCAGGACGGCGGCAAACAGCTCACAGAGTACAGCCTCGACCGGTGTGCGTGCCGTGGCCGCCACCACCTCGCCGGCCCCTGATCCGGCAGGCGCGGAAAAGCCGGGCGCACGCCGGTCGATCTTGCCGTTGGGTGTGAGCGGCATGCGTTCGATGAACACAAACTGCGCCGGCACCAGCTGTGCTGGCAGCACCAGGCGCAGGGCCAAGCGCAGCGCTCCGGTCGTACACGAACCCGGGGCTGTCGGCACCACCCACGCCACCAGCTGCGGCTCGGTATTGGGCGCCGTCCGCAGCCCGACGGCGCACTGCCCGACGCCGGCGCAGCGCGCCAGCGCCGCTTCCACTTCGCCGGGCTCGACCCGCAGACCCTGCAGCTTCACCTGGTCATCGATCCGTCCGAGCAGCTCGACCAGGCCATCCGCACGCAGGCGGCCGCGATCGCCGCTGCGATAGAGGCGCCGTGACGCCTCCTGCGGATCGGACACGAAACGCGCCGCTGTCAGCGCCGGGCGCCGCCAGTAGCCTTGTGCAACGCCGGCACCCCCGATGCAGATTTCCCCCGCCATGCCCACCGGCACCGGCCACAAGGCGGCGTCGAGCAGCTGCAGTGCTGCCTGCGGGAATGGCCTGCCGATCGGCAGGCGTCCCAGGCCGGAGACCTCGCCCATGAACCAGCTGCTGTCCACTGTGGCCTCGGTGACGCCGTAGGAATTGACAACCTGTACGCGCGGTCCACAGCAGGCGCGCAACGCCTCGTACTCGGCTGGCTGCCAGCGATCGGAACCGACCATGACGAGCCGCAGGAAGTCGGGCTGAATGCCGCTGTCCTGGCACCAGCGAAGCAGGAGACGCACGACGGCCGGGACGAACTCCGCAACCGTCACGCCCTGTTCTTTCATGAAGGCCCACAGCGCCGCAGGTTCCGCGAGCAATTCGCGCGGACAGAGCACGAGACGCGCACCCGAGAGCAACGCACGCGTCCAGTCGCCGCTGAACACATCGAAGGTCGCATTCGCCATCTGCAGGTGCACGTCAGCCGCTGTCAGTCCATAGGCTTCCTGCCAGCCCTGGTACGTGGCGGCCAGGTTGCCGTGCGTGACCACCACCGCCTTCGGCTCGCCGGTGCTTCCAGAGGTGTAGACGAGATAGGCGGGATCGTCCGGCGCGAGGCTGATGGCCGGCGCCACTGCGGGCCCGTTGTCCTGGTCCGCTGCCGGCGCATCGAGATCGAGACGCGCCAGATTCACCGGCAGCGCCGCTGCGGTGACGCGATTGCAGATTGTCAGCGCCAGATCAGCATCCGCCGCGATCGTCGCCAGCCGCGCAAGCGGGTAATCCGGATCCAGCATCACGTAAGCGGCGCCCGCCTTGAGCGCGCCCAGCACGGCGACGATGAGATCTGCGACCCGCGGCAGGCAAATGCCGACGCGATCCCCGCGACCGACACCCAGTGCCGCAAGCTGGTGCGCGATGCGGTTCGCGCGCGCATCGAGCGCAGCATAATCGAGCGTCTCGTCGCCCGCCGCCAGCGCTGACGCCTCCGGATCTCGCGCGACCTGCGCGCCGAAGAGACTCACGAGATCGCCAGATGCGGCCGTCGCGCCGTGCGCTCCCGCCAGCAGCCGGCGTTGTCGTGCCGCCTCCGCCGCATCCACCAGCGGCAATCTGGCGACCGCCAGATGCGGCGCTGCCTGCAGCGCATCGAGCAGCACCAGGTACGCATCGGCCAGCCGCTCGATCGTCGCGGACAGGAAGAGATCCGTGTCGAATTCGAAGACGAGCTCAAGCCCATCAGCATGTTCGCCGACCGTCAGTGCCAGGTCGAAAGTCGACACGCCATGGTCGAGCAGGCGGCCCGGACGGAAGACCAGCCCGGCAGCTGCCTGCTCAGTTGCCGGCATGGGCACCAGGTTGAACATGAGCTGGAAAACGGGTGCACGGACGAGCGAACGCTCCGGCTGCAGGCGCTCGACCAGCTGCTCGAAGGGCAGGTCCTGGCGGGCCAGCGCCTCGGTCACCGTCTCGCGTACCCGGGCAAGGACAGTGTCGAAATCCGGCTCACCACCGAGATCCGTGCGCATCACCAGCGTGTTGATGAAGAGGCCAATGAGAGCTTCAAGATCCGGGTGTGGTCGCGCCGACACCGGGGTACCGACGACGATGTCGTCCTGGCCACTGTAGCGGTGGATGAGCACGTCGAAGGCCGCAAGCAACAGCATGTAGAGGGTCGCCTGGCGCGCGGTGGCGAAGCCGCGCAAGGCCTTCGCGGCATCGGCATCGAGCGAGCGCCAGATCCAGGCGCCGCGGAAGCGCTGCCCGGCGGGCCGCGCAAAATCGGTGGGCAGCTCGATCGCCGAAGGCGCCCCGGCAAGCTGCACAAGCCACCAATCGAGCTGCCGCTGCAGGGCATCGCTGCGGACATCCGCGCAACGCGCGCGTTGCCAGGCGGCGTAATCCGCATATTGCACGGGCAGCCGCGGTGGTGGTGGCGAACCGGCATAGGCCTCGACCAGCTCGCGCAGCAGGATGCCGTTCGAGCTGCCATCGGTAACGATGTGGTGCAGGACCAGCACCAGCTCGTGCTGATCCGATGCGAGCCGCAGCACAACGGCACGCAACAACGGGCCGCGGGCGAGATCGAAAGGTTCACGCGCCAGGGCCGTGCGCCGCGCCGCAAGCGCGTCGGCTGCAACATCTTCCAGGCCGATCGCGATGGGCAGCACAGCTGTCACGACCGCCACGGGTCGCCCCGCCACCGCCGGATAGGCGCTGCGCAACACCGCATGACGCGCGACCACGACGTCGAGTGCAGTCTGCAGGCGCTCCAGGTGGAGTGGCCCCTCCAGCGCCACGGTCCAGGCGATGTTGTACGCCGGACTCGCCGGATCGAGCTGGTCGAGGAACCAGAGGCGTTCCTGCCCCCAGGAGAGCACCGGCACCGCATCGAGTGGCTGGGGTCGCAGCGGCAGTTGCGCGATACCGGCACCGCGGCGGGCGTTGATCCGCGTCGCCATGCCCGCGACGGTCGGCTCATCGAACAGATCCCTGAGCGTCAGCTCCACCCCGAACCCGGCCGCCGCACGGGCCAGCAGCCGCATGGCCAGCAGCGATTGGCCGCCGAGGTCAAAAAAGTTCTGCTGCAGACCGACTGGCACGCCACCCAGAACTGCAGACCACAGCGCCGCGAGGCGCGTCTCGGTCACGCCCGCTGGTGCGACTTCTCCTGCGTCACCGCTCGCAACCACTGGCGCTGGCAGCGCATCGCGATCGACTTTGCCACTCGGCGTCAGCGGCAGGCGTGGCAGAACCGTCCACGATGCCGGTCGCATAAATGCCGGCAACCACCTCGTCACCGCAGCCGCAAGACCGGCCGGATCTGCGCTGCCATCACGGCTCGCCACATAAGCGATCAGCTGCGGTCCCGCCAGTCCGTCACGCAAGAGTACGACGGCATCGTCCACGCCCGCACAGTTACGCAATACCGCCTCTATTTCACCTGGTTCGAGGCGCTGGCCGTGGAGCTTGAGTTGTCGATCGAGGCGACCCAGGCACTCGAGGCTGCCGTCCGGGAGCCAGCGGGCGAGGTCACCCGTACGGTAGAGCCGCGCACCGGACGGGCCGAAGGGATTGGCAATAAAACGCTCCGCCGTGAGGGCAGGACGGCGCCAGTAGCCCGCGCCGATACCTGGCCCGGCGACACAGAGCTCGCCGGGCACACCCTCCGGCAGGGGCTGCAGCCGCGTGTCGAGCACGTAACAGCGTACGTTGCCGATCGGTCGGCCGATCGGCACGCGGGCAGGCGTCCCGGTGAGCGTACCGGTGTCGCAGCAGGTCGCATCCCAGATCTCGGAGGTGCCGTAGGTGTTGAGCAGACGCACGGCTGGCAGCGCGGCACGCGCGCCGGCCCAGAGATCCGGCGGCAGCGGCTCGCCACTGGTAATCACGTGGCGCAGGCGCGGCAGCCACCTGCCCAACTCCGGTGCCCGCTCGAGCAGCGCACGCAGCAGCGGCGGCACCAGCACGAGCTGTGTAACCTCATGCCGGGCGAGCGTCGGCAGCAGCAGCGCGGGATCGCGCGCCACGTCCTCAGTCAGGAGGACGAGCCGGATACCATGCGCAAGTGCACCAAAAATCTCCCACAGGGCATCGATGAAAGTGACGCGGGTACGCAGGCAGACGACGTCGGCCGGCGTGAACTCATGCGTACGCCACATCCAGTCCACGCGGTTGACGGCGGTACGGTGGACGCCGAGCGCGCCTTTGGGCTCTCCGGTGGAGCCCGACGTATAAAGAAGATATGCCGCATCGTCCGGCCCCGCCCTTTCCGCCACTGCCGCTATCACGCTACCAGGTGCTGGCCAGGCCAGCGTGCCAACATCCAGGCAGGGGATGCCGCTGCAATCGAAATCCACCACACCGCGGGTGACGAGCAGACCGGGTTCGGCATCGCGCAGCATGAATTCACGGCGCTCGTGCGGCCAGGCTGGATCAAGCGGAACGAAGGCAGCACCCGCACGCAGGATGGCGAGCAGCGCAACGATCAGGTCAGCCGACGGCGGCAAAGACAGCGCCACCCGCGCGCCAGGCCCTGTGCCGGCGGCCATGAGCTGTGACGCCAGCCAGTCAGCGCGCCGGCCAAGTTCGCCATAGGTCAGCGTGCCGCCCTCCCACACCAGCGCCACTGCCGCCGGTGTGCGCTGGCACTGTGCGGCCACCAGGCCCGACAAGGTTGCCGTATCGGGATACGGCGTCCCTGTCGCGTTCCATCCGGCGAGTACACGATGACGTTCTTCGGCATCGAGCAGTGCCAGCTGCGAAAGCGGCTGCTCCGGGTCGCGCAATGCATCATCCAGCAGCACGGCCAGGTGGCGTACCAGTCCCGCCGCAAATCCGGCGTCGAAACGTGCGGCCGCATAGCCGAGATAGCCGCTGAGATCCTGGCCGGCACCCCGGTCGGTGAGCGACCACTCGAGATCCCAGGGCGACTCACGCTCCGTGAGCACTGGAGCAATGCGGAAGCTGACGCCAGCGGCCTGTCGCGCGGGCGTTGCCGTATCGAACTGGAACAGGATCTGCGCCAGTGGCTGCACGTCGGGCCGGCGTTCCAGCCGCAGCGCTTCGACGACCTGCTGGAATGGTGCAGCGCGATGCGCGAGCGCACCGAGCAGGGTCACCCGCTCGCGGGCCAGCAGCGCTGCAAAGCCGGGATCACCGTCTGCGCGGGTCCGCAATAACACGTTGTTAATGAGGCAGCCGACCATGCACCGGCGCATCTCGTCATCACGGCGGGTCATCGGTACGGCGATGGCCAGGTCTTCACCCGCGCCATGGCGGAGCAGCAGCGTACGCAGCGCAGCGAGCAGGACGGTGAAAACGGTCACGCCCTGCATCCGCGCCAGCGCACGGGCGCGATCGGCGATCACCGCCGGAATGACAAGCTCGATACGTCGCGAGAGCCTGGCGTTGCGCCCCGTCGCAGCTGAGCTGCAATCCATCAGGGCGTGGCGCAGGGGCATCGCAGCGAGTTGCGACGACCACCACGTGAGATCCGCCACCCGGGCTGCCTGCGCCTCTGCCCCGTACTCCGCCCGGACGAAGTCACCATAGCCTGGCAGCACAGCCGTTCGTGCTGCCAGCCCTGTCGAAAGTTCACCATACAGCGCAGCAAGATCATCGCGGATGATCGCCACCGACAGGCCGTCGGCCACGATGTGGTGTGCAGTGACCAGCAGGACGGATGCATCGGGACCGAGGTTCAGCAAGACCGCCCGCAGCGGTGCTTCGGCACGCAGGTCGAAGGGTTGGCGAATTTCCACAGCCGCCATGCCGGGTAATTCAGCGAGGGACAGCGCTCCCCCGGCAACGCGCAACCCCCCGCCGATCTCCCCGTCGAAACGCTGCCAGGGTTCGCCATCCTCACTGCCGAAGCGCGCCCGCAGGATTTCATGGCGTGCGAGCACACCGCGCCAGGCGGCCGCGAACGTCGCACGATCCAGCGGCCCATCGAGGAAAATGGCGAACTGCTCATGGGCTGTCGTGCTGTCGGGATCCAGGGCCTGCAGCAACCAGAAGCCCTCCTGTACGGGGCTCAGCGGCAGGCGCGTGGACTGTGCTTGCCGGGGTGGCTGCACTGGCCGCGACGGCGGTATTCCATGTGGTGCTGTCTTATCGCGCAGCAGCGCCAGGATCTCGGGCTTGCGGGTGAGCAACTCCCCGAGCAGCACCTCGTCCAGCACGTTTTCGGGGGCGTCGTAATGCAGGCGCTCACCGTCAGCCCACAGCACCACGCCCGCCCGGCGCAGCCGCTCGAGCAACTCGACTGCAGTCATAGCTCGCCGTGCTTGCGACGCATGCCTGTGCGGGGCACGGGACTGCGCGGCCGGTCCGCCCCGTAGCGGACCCCGACTGCAACTGCATGGCGCTCGCCGAGATAGCGGGCCAGCGCAGCAATGGTCGGGGACTCGAAGATCGCCGCCAGCATGACGCCGTCGTCGAGCAGTTGCTGGAGGCGCGTCGTGAGGCGTACCGCGGCGATGGAGTCACCGCCGAGATCGAAAAAATTGTCCTCCAGGCCAACTGCGGCAACGCCAAGGATGTCCGCCCACAGCATCGCGAGATCCGCCTCGAGCGCTGTCTCCGGCGCACCACCCTGCCCGCCCCAGATGCGGGCCGCAGGCAACGGCAGTGCGCCGCGGTCGAGCTTGCCGTTGGGGCTGACGGGCAGCGCATCGAGATAAATCCACGCATTTGGCAGCAGGGGCTCGGGCAGGTGGCCCGCGAGCCAGGCCCGGAGATCCCCCGGCGCGACGCTCCCGGCAGCTGTCGCAGGCAGATCGGACAGCCGCCGGTGCAGCGCAGTGCCGCCGCAGGCGGTCTCGTGGTGGCGGGTCACGCAGTGGTCATGCCGCACCCGGCCTGCGACGTCGCAGCTCGCTTCGAAGTGATAGTCGGGGAAGATGCCGTCGCTGCCCGCCACCCAGTGCCATGCCGCCTCGATGACGCTGCCGGCCGGGAGTTCAGGCCCATCCACGGGCAGCGGCACGAACACGGGCAGCCAGGCGTGCTGGTGCACGAGGTAATCGATGCTGACGCCCGCGGCAGTCGTCACCACCGTCCAGAGCAGGAAACCGTCGAAGCGCCCCGCGCGTTCGAGCTCGAAGCGGCCACGACCGGCGTGAGCTTCCGGCAGCGGACCGCTGAAATCGAGGTCTTCGAAGACCTGTGGTGCAGACAGCAGTTGCCCGACCGGCAGGTTGCGGATGCACAGCCGCAGGTCGAAACGGCGGCCTTCGGCAGCGAAGATGCGTTGCGCATAATCGCGTGCAAATGGTGCAAGGACCGGCGTCGAGTGCAGCATTGCAG
Source organism: uncultured Chromatiaceae bacterium (assembly GCA_964592735.1). Taxonomy (GTDB): domain Bacteria; phylum Pseudomonadota; class Gammaproteobacteria; order Steroidobacterales; genus QUBU01. The sequence goes on from CAZQGA010000010.1 coordinate 8,820, forward strand.
GCAGCTCGACTGGCGCCACCAGCGTCGTGCAGCGCGCCGGCACGGCGACCGCGCCGGGCGCGAGTTGGCGACGTACGCGGTTCCAGATCGCCGCAATGCCATCCGCACTGCCGATATTGCCGATGATGCCCTGCGTGCAGACCTCGGCCGGCTCGGGCAGCTGCAGCCCGGCGGCGTCGCCGGCCAGCACCGTGATGCGGCTGCTCAGCCCGGCCTGCGCCACTGCCACACGCGCCTTTGCCGCAGCGTCCGGCAGGAGCTCCACCGCATAGACGTGGCGTGCGCCGGCCTCGGCCGCCATGCGCGCCAGCAAGGCGTGCGGGCCGGTGCCGAGGTCGAGTACCACACGGTCGCGCGCATGGCGGTCGAACGCTGCACGAAAAGCGGCGTTGCGCACCGCGTCCGTGCTCATCAGGTCGTAGAGGAAGTCGTCGTAGATCTGGTAGCCACCGAGGGACGGCCAGAACCCGGGCTCCTGGGACAGGCCCGCACTTCCGGCAACGACATAGGCAACCAGCTTCTCGTTGCCAGCCTCGTCTGCACGGATCGCAGCCGCCGCGGCGCTGATGCCCGGGTGGCTGCAGAGCAGGGTTTCGATCTCACCGAGCTCGAGACGATGCCCGTGCCACTTGACCTGTTCATCCATGCGGCCCAGGAACTCGAGGCTGCCGTCTGCCGTCATGCGCACGCGGTCGCCAGTGCGATAGACGCGTTCGCCGCCCGGCGCGAGATGGATGAAGCGGCTCGCGGTCAGCGCCTCCTCGCCGATGTAGCCTGCGGCGATGCCCGGACCGCCGACAAGCAATTCACCGGGTTCACCGGGTGGCACGGCCCGACCCGCTGCATCGAGCACGTACACCGGGACGTCAGGGAGGGGGCGACCGATATTGCAGGCATCGTGGTCGCCGCGAACGTACTCGCGCAGCATGACATTGCCACCGGTCTCGGTAATGGCATAGGTATTGACCAGCCGCGGCCCACCCGCTGCATGGCTTGCCGACCAGCGCTGCAGGTCCTGCGCCTGCACCGCCTCACCGCTCAACACCAGCAGACGGACGGCAAGTGCCGGCCATGCCCCTTGGAAAGCGGGACCGAGCACGGTGGCTCGGAAAGCCGACGGCGTCTGCGACAGCACCGTCACGCCTTCCTGGTGCAGGAAATCCCGCAACACCTGTGCGTCGGCACGTGCTGCGGCGGGGGCAAGCGCAAGGCGTGCGCCGTGGCTCAGCGCCCCCCAGATCTCGAATACCGAGAAGCCAAACGCACAGGAGTGGAGCTGGCTCCACACATCCGCAGCATCAAGGCCGAGCCGCGGACCGAGGTGGTCGAAAAGCCGTGCCACATTGCCATGGCTCACCATCACGCCCTTGGGTTCGCCGGTGGAACCGGATGTGAAGATGGCGTAGCAGAGATCGCCGGCGTTGATCGGCACACCGGGGTCGGCAGCACTCGCCTCCGCGATGGCCGCAGCGTCCGTGTCGAGGCAGAGCGCCGGCAGCCGCACGCCAAGGCGCCCGGCCAGTGCGGCTTCACTCACCAGCAGCCCAGGCGCCGCCCGCTCGACGATGCGCCGCAGGCGTGCTGCCGGATAATCGGGGTCCAGCGGCACCCAGGCAGCGCCCATCTTGAGGATGCCGAGCAGCGCTGCCACGAGATCAGGACTGCGCGGCAGCAAGAGCCCGATCCACATGCCCGGCGCCGCACCCATGGCATGCAGCCGGTTCGCGATGCGATTGGCACGCGAGTTGAGCTCGCGGTAGCTGAGTGCAGCGCCCTCGGCGCTCACGGCGATGGCATCGGGTCGCTCATGGGCGAAGCGCTCGACGAAGCGTGGCAGGTTGCGGCAGGCTGCGCTGCCCACGCCTGTATTCCCGTCCCTGCCGTCCATCACGCCAGCGCGCCCGTCTCAGCCCGCGCGTCGCGCCGTCAGGCCCACCACCGGCGGATTGGCGAGATACTCCGACCAGTACTCCGCACCCATCACCGCGAGGCCCTGTGGATCGAGCTGCAGCGGGTGCCAGCGGATGTCGACGAATCCGGCGGCTGCCAGTGCAGCCTCGTAGGTCGCGCGCTCGTAGTGATACACCTCGAAGCGGAAGAGCTCGCGGCCACTGATCATTGCGTAGGTGATGACCGAGCCCTCGCCGCGCGGCGAAACGACGCTCTTGCTGAAGCCATAACGCAGGTAGCCCGCGTAGCGCGCCTCGGGCTGCTCCGGGTTCTCGTTGATGGCGACCAGGCGGCCGCCCGGCGGCAGCTGGCGGGCGATACCACGACACATGCGGCCGAGCTCATTGACGTCACGTGCGTAATGCAGCAGGTAGGCAGCGGAGGCGATATCGAAGATGCCAAGGTCCGGCAGATCCTGTACGTCGCGCACCAGGTATTCCGGCTCGCCTGCCGCCTGGCGCAACTGCCCGCAGGCAAGCTCGATCATGGCGGTGGAGATATCCACGCCCACCACCCGGTGCGCACCGCGCTGGCAGATCTGGCGCGTGTAGAAGCCCTCGCCGCAGGCAAGGTCGAGCACCGCCATGCCGCGGACATCACCCAGCAAGGCGAAAAAACTGTAGCTCTCGATATGGCGGCGGATCGGCGATTCCTTCGACCGCTGGTAGGGAACCGCGATGGCGTCATAGGGCGCAACACTCATCTCCCCCGCCCTCCGCCCCAGGTGCGCAGCAGCGCGAGCGCCTCCTCGCGCAGGCAGTCACCCTCGACCAGCGGCCCGCCCGGCTGGCTGCCGCGCAACCCCGAGAGCAGCTCCCCACCGGTCAGTTCATTGAGATCCTCGAGCGTCGCGCCGAAGACGATGCGGCCGATGCCGGCGTAGTGGCTCGCGGCCAGGCACATCGGGCAGGGCTCGACGGTGACGTAGAGCTCGCAGCCGGAGAGATCGAGGCTGCGTTCGCGCCGGCAGGCATCGCGGATCAGTGTCATCTCGGCATGCGCCGTGATGTCGAGGCCGGAGATGACACAGTTCGACGCGGAGGCCAGCACCACACCGTCACGCACCAGGCAGGCGCCGATCGGTGGCTCGCCTGCAAGCCCCGCACGTCGCGCAGCTTCCAGCGCCCGGCGCATGGCGGGCGTCGCAACCGACGCCGTTGCCGGGGCTGCAGCCGCCGGCGGAGGCAGCGACATGTGCCCTACTCCTCCTCGCCCTGGTAGATGCAGCCCGAGGTGCAGGTCTCGTTGATCACGACCCGCGACAGGCCCGGAAGCCGCGGCTTCAGCCGCTGCCAGATCCACTTCGCGACCACCTCGCTGGTCGGGTTCTCGAGACCCTCAATCTCATTGAGGTAGTTGTGGTCGAGTTGCTGGTAAAGCGGCTCGAAGGCCTTGCGGATCTCGGCATAGTCCATGATCCAGCCCGTGTGCTCACCCACCGTGCCACGCACGTAGAGCGTGCCCTTCCAGGAGTGACCGTGCAGCCGTGCGCAGCGGTGCCCGGCGGGCACCTTGGGCAGGCGATGCGCTGCCTCGAACATGAACTCCTTATATATCTCCATCCTGCCTGCCACCCGGCTGGGGTCGTGACCTCGAGCAGCACCGGCACAGCCGGATGCCATAATCCTGAGAAATGAGCGATAACTGCCTGCGTTCTCTTGAATTATTTACGGCGAGTCAACGCTGGCTGATTGTGTATCGGCCTATTGTGCATGAGGACTGCAACCGGAAGCCACACAGCGTGAGGCCGGATCATCCACATGGTGCAGATGAGGACATTTGCCGCACGGCCCGGCCTGCCTTGTCGAACGCGATCCGGGTTAGACTCCCACCGCTGTCTCATCAACCATCCAGCCGGGAATTTTCACAGCCTCATGTACACGGGATTCACACATCTGCACTCCGCCATTGCACTGCTCATGCTGGTACTGCTCGTCGCCGCCGTCGTGTATGCGCTGATCGGCCGGTCCAGCCAGCGTTCTTTTGACGGTACCGGCAGCAAGCTCGGGCTGTTTGCGCTGGCCGCAGTGCATGTGCAGGCCTTGCTCGGCGTAGCGCTCTATTTCATGTCCCCATTGGGAATCAGGAACTTCTCCGGGGAAGCCATGGCGGACGCCACCTCACGCCTCTATCTCGTGGAGCATCCGCTGACGATGATCGTGGCGGCCATCCTGGTTACCATCGGACGTGTGCGCAGCAAGCGTGCCGCCGATGATCGCAGGAAGTTCGGCGCCATGCTCATCTGGTACGGCATCGCACTGGTTCTGGTGCTCGGCCGCATCCCCTGGGCCGCCTGGCGCTAGGCAGGACATCCTCAAACGCTGCGGCCGTGGAGCGTATCACTCCACGACCGTGGCGCTGCTGTTCCGTCCGGGCCCTGGCTCAGGGCAGCGGAAAGCGCGACATGTAGTCGCTGACCGCGGCGATGTCGGCGTCGGAATACGATTTGATGTTCCGCATCATCTTGGGGTTGGCATTCAGTCGAATGCCATCACGAATTTCCCTGGCCTCACGCACCAGATACTGGTAATGCTGGCCGGAAACGCGCGGGTAGAATTCGTCCGCGCTGCCTTCACCATTGTCACCGTGACAGGCGGCGCAACCCTCCGCATAGAGCTTTTTCCCCCGCACCAGGTCATCACCCGGCCCTTTGCCGTTATTGGCCGGCACCGGCAGGCCCTGCAGATAGACGGCTATGTCCGCAATCTCCTGCGGGCTGATCGCGTGCTTGTCGATGAAGGGCAGCATCTTGGGATTGAGACGACGGCCGGCACGCACGTCGGTCATCTGCTTGATCAGGACGGTGTCATGCTGGCCAGCAAGGCGCGGGTAGCCGCCATCCTCGCGACCAAGGGCGCCAGCACGGTGACAGCCCTGGCAGATTTCGAAAGCGATCTCGCCGCGCAGGGCATCCCCCTGGGCGCGCAACGCCTGCAGCTTCTCAGCCTGCATTTCGTTCCAGACATATTCATCCGAGGTGGGCGGCGGCATCGCGGACTTCCTGGCCTGCGCCTGCGCCTGCGCCTGCAGCATCAGGACACTGCAGGCCAACGCCACGGTGATCAGCGAATACTTCTTCACAGGAACCTCCGTTTGAAATCACCAGGCGCTCAAAGACTGGCCAGGTATTCGGCCGCAGCCTTCATCTCATCTTCGGTCATGCGCCCGGCAACCACCCGCATGACCCTGGCTTTGTCGTTGCTGCGCACCCCGCTCCTGAAATCGGCGAGTTGCTGCAGGATGTACATCTGCTTCTGCCCGGCCAGCCGTGGGAAGCGCGCATTGCCCGCACCCGCTGGCTGATGACAACCGATGCAGGCGGGCACGCCCGAATCAAAGTTGCCGTCGTTGTAGAGTTCCTCGCCCGCCTTCGCCAGGACTTCGTCTTCCACCTTGCCTGGCGCAGGCTTCTGCGCGGCATAGTAGGCAGCCAGGCCCGGCACATCGCTGGTCTTGAGATCCGCGAGAGCAGGTGCCATGGCCTCGTTCTTGCGCTTGCCGGACATAAACTCGTCCAACTGCTTGGTCAGATAAACGACCTGCTGCCCGGCCAGGCTCGGGAAGGTCGGCACGAGGCTGTTCCCCCCCGGACCGTGGCAGGCGGCGCAAACCGTGGTGGCAATCTGCTGGGCGTCCGCATGGGCCGTCGAAGCCAGAAGGGTCATCGTTACCATGCCAGCTGCGCGCCAGGCCAGTTGACAGATACCAGGAACTTTTATTTTCACGTGGAAGCTCCACCCGGGACCGGGGGCACGGTCCGCAGACGCCCCGTGGCCATTAGAACTGCACCCTCAACATGGCGCCGACCAGGTTGACATGATAGTCACCAGGCCCCGCATCAAGCTGCACTTGCGCGCCGGCAGCCGGAACCGGATTCGTATCAATGCCGTCATAGTGCCAGTCATCGAAACGGCCTCGTTCGTAGCGATACAGCAAGCGGACCGAAGTCATCCTGCTGACCGGAATCAGCAGATTGGCCTCCACGGCATGCTGGACAAACGTCAACGCCGGGAATCCGCCATCGGCGATCGGCTTCGTCGTGGCGTTCAGGCCCACACCGACACCGGTCGGATCCATGTAGCTCTCGATGATCCGGGTTCGCCCCCTCGAGAAGGTGTAG
>CAZQGA010000010.1:14899-19425 GCA_964592735.1 uncultured Chromatiaceae bacterium
ATCCCACTTGATGTCGCCCCAGTCGTGGTTCAACCCCAGTCCGATGCCATCGCTCCTGTCCTTGTGGTCCGCCGTCCACATCTGGTTGGTGTTGTAAGCCGTTGCGGTGCTGCCGGCGGGGCCCACCTTGGCACAGGCATCGATGAAGGTCCTGAGTGCTTCTTCGCTGGTGATCCCTGCCAGCTGGGCCGCCGTGATCACGCAGGCCCCCTTCGTCTGCATGGCCGTCTGTGAAATGCGCCCATCCTGATGGGTATAAAAACCATAGAGGCTCAGCGTTTCTGATTGCTGCCAGTTCAGGTCGACGTTGACCGTATTCAGTTTCTGCTTGTCATTGCGACCGATGGCTGAATTCGGATACCGGGCGTCATTGATCTGCAGCGTGATGCCGCCATCAAGATCATCCGCCAGCGCGTAATTGAAGCGCGCCTTCAGGATGTCCTGGCGGCGATCCGCCAGATCGAACTTGCGACCATCGGTTGCAGTGAAAATGAAACTGTTGATGTTGAAGCCGGAACCCACGGCCGGCAACCCGGTCGGCGGGTAGGCCGCGAAATAGGCGCTGGTGTCCTCCCACAGCGAGGCATTGGCGCTGTACCCGCTGCCACTTCGCCGGTCATGCTCGTAGGACAGGCGCAGGGTGCCGCGCTCAAGGCTGCGATTCACATAGCCCAGCTTGAACTTGTCTTCATCCGTCCTTCTGCGTTCGCGGTGCTCGCGGTCAAATTCCTCGCGCTCGTACTCGGCATTGATGCTGTTGTGATTGTCCAGGCGATAGTCTGCCGCCAGCGAATAATTTTCCTGCTCGTACTCGTAGGGCGCATTGCGGATCGCCGCATTTCCCGCACCGTTCAGCCAGCCCTTCATGTCCTCTGGATTACAGCTGGTCGGGAACCCCGGGGCCAATGCCACGAGGCCATTGCTGTTGGCATCCAGATGGGCGCGGCCCCACTGGCCCGTCGTCGGGTTGCAGGCCAGGTATTCGGTTTCGTTGTCGGTTTCGTAGTAGCGGAACCTGGCCCTGACATTGAGGTTCCTGGCCGGATTCAGGCTGAGCCCCAGGTCGACCAGTTGCGTCTCGATGTCGGCCCCGGCCCTGGTCTTGCTCAGGGATGCAGGCGCATTCCAGTTTCCTGCGATCGTGCCCGGCGCAACCGCATAGGGAATCAGGTTGTCGTTGTCCTTGAACTTCGAGGCGGACACCAAGGCGGTGAAGCGCCCGTTCCACAACTCCGGGAAGAGCCGTGCGTATTCCCCCTTCAGGTTGTAGTACTCATTGTCCGGGTGCATGTCGAAGCGCGGCAGCCGGGCACCCACCGTCTGCGGATTCTCCACCGTCAACTCGTCGATGTCGCTGCGGAACAACGAATATTTCAGGCTCAGGTTCAGCGAGTTCAGCTTGTCGCCCCACTGCAGGCCGGCAAGTACATCGTGCGTATCATTGTTGATCGACTCGGGGATTTCGACGTTCTGGCCAAAGCCCAGCGCCATGCCGAAAGGCCGGGCGCCCTCGCGATGCTCCAGCGTATAGCTGGCAAACGCCTTCCAGGCGCCCGGAAGATTCATGTCGAATCGCACGCCACCCTTCTCCCGAATGACGCGCAGATCCGAATAGGGCGAATTCGCCACCGCCGCCTGGATTTGTGTGCCGGTGTTCCCTGCAGGGCTCAACCCGGGTTTGAGCGTCAGAGTCTCTTCGCCAACGCCGTTCCAGAGGTTGCGGTACGTCGTGGTGAAGACGTGTGGGGTCTCGGTATAGAAGCCCTTGAGCGACCAGTCGTTGTAGCGGCCGATCGATGCACCATAGTACTGGTCGTCGCGAAAGACGCCCCCGCCGCCGATGTTGACGAACAGGGCGCTGTCCGGCTTTTCGAGCTGCAGGCTGAAGCGGTTGATCAAGACACCGTTGCTGAGGTCCTCGTATTCCCGGTACCTGGCGACCTTCCGGTCACTGTCGCTGATGATCCCGCCCAGCTCGATGTTGGCATTCCAGAGCCATCCGCTGTCGGTCTTCAGCGGTTCATGAACCAGACGTGGCGGTTGATGGAGAAACCCGGTTGGCGTACGCGAATTCGGAATGTCGCTCATGCCTTCCGGATCGTTCCGGTCGATGCTGCTGAAGGTGCGCGGGTTGAGGCCGTTGCCGAGCATCGTATCCACCCCGATGCCCGAATCGGCGCGGGCGGCGGTACTGCCAAGCTGGACCGTGGCGGCAGCGCCCAGAACGAGGAGCTTCAGGCATGACTGCCGGGGCATGTCGGGTCTTCCGGATCGCTGCTTGTCCATGATGCTGATCCTCACCACTTCCTAGCGCTGCCAGCGCGAGCCGGCCGGGTGGTTGCTGCCGTGAACCTGCGAATGACAGTTCTGGCATGAGCGGCCCATGATGCGCATGCTCGCAGGCGTGTTGAACTCCTGGTTGGATGCTGCAGTCTGGCCCGGGTTGTACATCTGGCTCGGGTGGCCGGCGGCTGCCATGTGGCACTGCTGGCACAGGAAGGGGCGGGCCACCGTCAGCAGCTTGTCATGGTTCGAACCGTGCGGCGTATGGCAGTTGAGGCAGTTCTCCCGCACCGGGGCATGCTCCCAGATGAAGGGACCGCGGCGTTCCGCATGGCAGGTGTAGCAGACCTCGTTCACGCTGTCGGCCTTGAGCAGGGGCTTGGTCAGCGAGCCGTGCGGGTTGTGGCAATCGACGCAGGACATCTTGCCCTCGGGCACCGGCATGTGCGAACGCTTCATGAACTCCGCACGCTGCTGCTGGTGGCACTGGTAGCAGGTCTCCGCGATGCTCTGGCGCACCTGCAGGCTGGTGGCGGAAACCTTCTGCATCGGGTTGTGGCAGTCGGCGCAACCGAGCTGGTTGTTCTGGTGGATCGAACCGGGCCAGTGCAGGCGGTTGCCACCCGAGTGGCACTCCAGGCACTGGCCGTTCTGCGTGGCGACTGGCGTGCCCCACTGCCTGGTGAAGCCGATGATGAGGCTCTTGTCCCTGGAATTCCTGGCGTGCAAGGAGCCCGGCCCGTGGCAGGCCTCGCAGACGCGGCGCTCGTTGTCATTCTTCGGATTCAGCCGGAACATCCTGGCGTGCAGGGTTTCGGAAAAGTGGCTGTTCTCCTGTGAGTGGCAGGTTTTGCACACCTGCTCCCCGACATAGGCCGCCTCCTGCCCCATGGCGGTCCCATTGCCGAACAGCAGGAAGAGGGCAGGCACGGCGATCAGGGTCCGGACCATGTTGAAAGCAGATCGAAGATTGGATTTCACATGCTCACCCTTGCCTGTTGTGTGTTACGCGGCCTGCCTGGTCACTGGATGCCGGCCGTCTGACCTGTTCCGGGGTTTCGGAGCAAGCGAAACCCGGGGTGGTGACTTCCCATGACGCAGGAGGGCGCAATGGGAATGAAGCCGTTCGGAAGCGGGCAGTACTGGCAGGCTGCCCGCGATCGGTGCTGGTGATGCAACAACGGATCGCGCGAACGCTGTCGACGGTGCGGAGCGGAAACCCCTGATGCGCTGACATTTGCAACTCACTCCCCTCGATAGAGTTGCTGGTCTTCTTGGCGAAGACGCTTATCTGAATTTCAGTCGCTTGAATCAGACCGTACCCATTAACGGATCCATGGTCAACCCTGGGGGGGTGTTGCGTTGCCACGCCCATCGTGGCAGATCGACCGCGAATGACGAACCATCCTGACGAACTCCCGCCCGCCGGATATCGGCCGTCCAGCAGCAACGCGTTCATTCATGCTGCCAGCCACCTTGCGATCCGGCGTCTGACCGGCGGACAATCCGCCGATGGACCTGCTGCACGACAAGCTTCGCCTGCAGCATACGCTGGCCGGCGTCGCCATCTTCTTCGGCCTGCTGACACTCGGCGCAGGTGGCAGCGTGCTGATGGGATGGCGCGATCCGGGCTACATCGTGTTCATGCCCCTGCTCGTCTACAACTTGGCGATGGGTTTCGCCTACATCGCCGCGGGTCTGCTCGGCTGGCGCGACGCCGGCTACGGGGAGTTCCTCGCCACGATGATCCTCCTCGGCAACATGGCAATGCTCGCCCTCATCGTCGTGGTCTATGTGAGGGGTGGCGGGGTGGCCCTCCACAGCCTGCGTGCCATGACCTTCCGCACGCTGCTCTGGCTGGGGCTGTACCTCGGCTTCAGGTGGCTTGGCCGCGAAGAAGCACGGCGCCTGTCCTGAAGACGGCCCGAGGTCGTCCTGGTGACGCAGCGCCCTCCCTGGAACCACCGCTCATGCACCACCTGCCGGACAAGGTGGTGGCCAGCCGCGCCCTGCAGCAGCCCCTGTGTATGCTGCCCAAGAGCAGAAATGCGCAGGGATTCCCGTCATGCAGATCGACCTCATCCTCGAGCCCGACCTGACCGCGGCACAGGTCACCGAGATCGCGGTGGCCGCCGAGAAGCACGGCTTTCGCACGCTCTGGCATTCGAATTACCACCAGAACCCGGACGCCTTCATGATGCTGGTGCCCGCCGCGCTCGCGACGCAGCGGATCCGGCTCGGCG
>CAZQGA010000011.1:0-18743 GCA_964592735.1 uncultured Chromatiaceae bacterium
CGAGACGATCATGTTCCGGGCCTGGCAGACCAGCGTGAAGAACGAGCTGCGCAAGCAGCAGAAGCCCGGCCGGTCACGCTGGATCACGCCGATGACGGTGTTTACGATCAGGCAGGATGGCACCGGGCTCACGCAGCGCACCTTCGACCGCGACATGAACTGGGCGCCGTATCCGGCACCCGATGGCCGCCACTACGTGTTCGTGCGCGCGGTGGATGGCAACAACTGGGAGATCTTCCTGGGCGACCTCGAAGGCGGCGCACCAAAGCGGCTGACCTATCAGCCGCACTTCGACGGCCTGCCGTCCCTGTCGCCGGATGGCAAGAAGATGGTCTTTGCACGCCAGGGAGACCATGGGGATTTTGCGGTGCACGTCATGGACGTCTCATCGCTGAAGCTCGGGCCCGAGAGCTACAAGGGCATTCCGGCCACCACGCGGAAACCCGAGGATGCGGTGATCGCCGACATCGCGGCGAAGTAAGGTTGCAGGCAGGCCGCGGGCAAGGCGGTTGCCTGCGGCTTTCCGCTACTCCCGCGGCTCCTGCGCAAGGTCACCCTGCCGGGATATTCCCCTGTAAGAATCCGCGTCGGCCTGCAGCCAGTCCATGGCCTGCAGGTAGTTCAGATGGAGGTCCTGGAACGTCGTGTCGTCGAAGTCCGGGTCGCGGGTCGGCAGGGCCCGGGTCCGGATCAGGAAATTGTTGGTTTCCATGCCCTCGCTGGTGTTGCTGTCGACGGCGACCGCCATGCGCTCGCCGTCGAGGTCATGATGCTTCCAGAAAGCGGCGGGGATCGGCAGCAGCGGTTCCTGTGCCGCCTTGAGAACAGCCAGCGTGCGGCACTTCCGGCCCCACATCTCGATGGCGCCGGCCAGCCCGGCCTCACGCAGTCCGATGGCGAGATCGAGGAAGAGTTGCGGGTCCCCGGCGAAGTCCCAGCCGCGGTTGCGCGCCTCGACGTAGAACTCCGTCAATGCAAGCCGGTTGCCCGACTCTGCCGGGGGGCCGAACACGATCTGCCAGGCGGGCCTGCGCCGCGTCCATGCGGCAGAAATCAGCAAGAGCGCGAGGAGCACGCCCAGCGTGCTCGCCGCCGCGGTCATCGTCATGGGCTGCTCCGATGCCGTGCTCGACCCGGGTGACGGCTGGACCACAGGATGGTAATGCAAAGCGTGCGCTCAGGTCAGTCCGTCCAGGCAGGCGGACGGGTTGGCACCTTCGCCTGCAAATGACCAGCGCTCTGCTAGACTCGTTGCCACTGTCGTTCGCCCTTCCTGCCCGCATTCCGGAGGCGTTGCATGATTACTGTCCAGCCGCGTTCCTGGTCATCGCTCTCATTGCTGGCTGGTCTGCTGCTATCCACCCTGGCGGGCGCTGCGGTGTCGGCTGCGCCGTTGCCGACCCGGGCGGTGGCGACTACCGAGGGGGAGATCACCGGACTCATGGAAGCCGGCACCGCGGTGTTCCGCGGTGTGCCTTACGCGGCGGCCCCAATTGGAGCGTTGCGCTGGCGGCCGCCACAGCCGGCACCCCGCCGGACAGGAGCGCTCGCCGCGGATGCTTTCGGTGCGGTATGTCCGCAGGTCCGGCGCATGTCACCGGAACTCGCCGACATGCCGATGGAGGAGGACTGCCTCAGCCTCAACATCTATGCACCAGCCGGTGCATTCAATGACGGTGGACGGTTGCCGGTGATGGTGTGGATCCACGGCGGCAGCTTCCGCTGGGGCTCCGGTTCATGGCCAGGCAACGAACCCTTTGCGCTCGCACGCAAAGGTATCGTGGTCGTCACGATCAACTACCGGCTCGGGCGGCTCGGCCTGTTTGCCCACCCGGCGCTTTCCGCCTCGATGCCCGACGAGCCGGTGGCGAATTACGCGCTGATGGACCAGATCGCCGCTTTGCGCTGGGTGCAGGCGAACATCGCCGCCTTTGGCGGCGATCCGGCGCAGGTGACGATCTTCGGCCAATCCGCGGGTGGCCAGTCGGTGACGACGCTGATGGCCGTGCCGTCGGCCCGCGGGTTGTTCCGTGCAGCCATTGCCCAGAGCGGTGCCGCGCGCATCGAAGGCGACCGCGAGCTGCGCGGCAAGCGCGGGCCTTACGAGTCACTCGAGGATGATGGCCTGCGGATGGCGGCGAGCTTTGGCATACCCGATGACGAATCGGCACCCGCGCGCCTGCGCTCGCTCGACGCCATGGCGCTGGTCGAATACTCCACGAAGGAAATGCAGAACTCGATGAACCCTGTCGTCGATGGGCGAGTGCTGCCCACCGACATCTCGCGCAGCTTCCGCGCCGGGCGCCAGCAGCCGGTGCCGTTCCTGAGCGGAACCACGGACTGGGAGGCCTCGCTCCTCGGGCCATACCCGTTCAAGCTCGAGAGCATGCTGTTCGGTGCCGATCCGGTGCCGGTGCGGGCCTTGTACCCCGGGCTCGACGAGGCGGCGATCGTCCACACCTGGTTCGAGGATTTCCTGTTCCGTGGGCCTGCGCGTTTCCTCGCCGGGGAAATGTCCCGCGTCCACCAGCCAGCGTGGTTCTATGAATTCACTTATGTCGGCTCAGCCAACCGGGGAAGCGTGCCGGGTGCAGCCCACAGCGATGACGTGCCGTATGTATTCGGTGACGTTGACCTGGTCAGGCGCTGGAACGGCAAGGAACCGCCAACGATGGCGGACCGGCGGATGGCGGAGATCGTCACCGCCTACTGGGTGAACTTTGCGAAGCATGGCGACCCGAACGGCCCCGGCCTGCCGCACTGGCCGCGTTACGAACGGCGCAGTGACCGGCTGCTGGATCTCGGGGCCAGGATCGAGGTGCGTACTCCGGAACGGCTGGAGGCGCTCGGGTTCCTCAACAAGCGCTACGAGGCTGCGCTCGCCACGAAATGAGGCCGCAGCCTTGCTGCGGCCCATGGGATCCGGACCGGGCCAGGCCCGGTCCAGATCGGATGAAGTGGCAGGCTGGCGCGGGCTACGCCTGGCTTTCCTGCTGCAGCACTTTGCGCACGGCGCTGTCCGCTTCCATCCGGGCATGGAAGCGCTCGAGGTTGCCGAGGCCAGACAGGTCGATCTTCTGGCTTTTTGCCCAGCGAACCATCACGAACAGGTAGGGGTCGGCGATCGATCGCGTGCCCGCGATCCAGTCCCGTCCCTGCAATTGCCGGTCAGCAATCTCGAACAGCGTTCGCAGGCGGGTGCGGGCATTGTCTTTCGACTTTTCGATCATCTGGTTGTCGCCCAGGTACCGGGTGGCACCGAACAGCGGCTTGTAGGCGGGATGCACGTCAGAATTGACGAAGCCCAGCCAATGGTTGACCTCTGCACGACTCCGGGGTGAACCGTCACCGCCGAGCTTTGCCTCGGGATGGCTGTCCGCCAGGTAGTTGAGGATGGCTGAATTCTGCGTCAGCACCCAGCCCTTCTCCTCGATGACCGGTACCGCACCCATCGGGTTGACCTTGACCAGTTCGGGGGACTTCGTCGGATGCAGCGCGACCTTCTGTGCTTCGTAGGGCTTGCCGATCCACTCCAGCGTGATGTGGGTGGCGAGTGAGCAAGCGCCCGGGGAATAGTAGAGCTTCATGATGGCACTCCTTTCAGTGCACGTGGCGCGAGCGCCACGCGTTGAATTATGCGCCTTTGAATGACAGCCAGCGCGAGCTCGAAAATTGCTGCGCCCGCGCAGTGCGTGGCGGGCTGCAGGACGTGCGCCATCAATTCAGCCGGGCGCGAATCTCAGACAGCTCTGCCTGCAACGTGGCAACCTCGGCTTCCAGCCGGCCGATGCGCTCGACCAGGCTCGCCCGTGCCACGGGGGGCGTATCGGCCCCGGTCGGGGCGGCTTCTTCTATCTTCACCTCACCGCTGAGCAGGTGCGCCCAGCGTGGATCACGCTGGCCTGTCTGCCTGGGCAGCAGGATGACGAAGGGTCCCTGCTCGTGGCTCGAGAGATCGAGCAGCGCCGTCTCCACCTCACCTGGTTCTGCCACCGGCGCCATCCGCTGGCAGCGGGTGCGCAGTTCACCTGCGCTCTGGGGCCCGCGCAGGAGCAGTTCACAGAGGATGGCTTTCTCCAGGTCGGTGAACTGCAGAGGGCCGAATTCCGTGTTGCAAAAGACCTGCTTGTATTTCGCTACCCGGCCGCCGTAGCCGCTGCGATCGCTGACCAGGCGGCGCTTCAGCAGGGCATCGACCGTTTGCTGCACCGTGGCTTCCGTGAGCGAGAGTACCGGGTCACGGTTGCTCTTCTGGTTGCAGGCGCTGGTGAGTGCGTTCAGCGAAAGCGGGTACTGCTCGGGCGTCGTGACTTCCTTTTCGATGAGGCAGCCGAGGACGCGGGCTTCGTGGGGTGTGAGCTCTGTTTTCATGGCGGCAGATGATACTGGCAAGCCCGGCCTGTGCGGGCTGGCGTGAGACCCGGTCTGGAGGGTTCTGCCGCCAGGCGGAGCCGTTGCACGCCGCAGCCCCACGGCCCGGCACCGGCCCTGGTTCTGTACGGTAGGGATATTCTCGGGCAAAATTACAGGCTGCCTGTCCAGGCTTTCATACCCGATTTTTTTGTCATCAGGAGAATAATCATGAAACTCGGTCTTTCGACCACGATGTTGCCTGTCATGCTGGCAGCCCTCCTTGTCGCGCAGGGCTGCTCGAACAAGGATTCCAGCGCACCTGCCCCGGCGGCAAGCGCTCCCCCGCCGGCTGCGGCCCCGGCAGAAGCACCGGCTGAGGCGGCACCTGCTGCCGGGCAGGCTGAGGGCGCTGCACCGGCAGAAGCTGCAGGTGAGACAGCGGCAGCTCCGGCCGAGGCCGCTCCTGCGGCAGAAGCGCCTGCGGCGGCACCTGCACCAGCTGTTGCAGCCAACCTCGATGCAGGGAAGAAGATCTTCACCGCCTATTGCGTGACTTGCCATGGTGTGAAGGGCAAGGGTGATGGCCCCGCAGCCGGTGGCCTGAATCC
The DNA here is from genome assembly GCA_964592735.1 of uncultured Chromatiaceae bacterium. GTDB lineage: Bacteria > Pseudomonadota > Gammaproteobacteria > Steroidobacterales > QUBU01. The sequence continues at coordinate 4,962 of CAZQGA010000011.1, forward strand.
CAAGCCGGCTGATTTTGCTGATGGCAAGTTCAAGTACGACACCAATGGCAACGGCAAGCCCGGCGATGTCGAGGACATCATGGCGATCGCACACGATGGCGCCGCAAAGCACGGCGGCTCCCCGCTGATGACGCCGTGGCCGATGATCAAGCCTGACGACCTGCGGGCGGTTGCCGAGTACATCAAGTCGCTGCAGGGCGCCTGAGTCACCGGTGTGTGCTGCGCTGCTGCTGTCCATTGGGGCAGCAGCAGTGCAGCGCGCCTGGCTGGCGCCCGAGCCGTGCCAGGGTCGCTCGCCAGCCTGCTGGTACACCGCGGGCTTTCCCGGGAGTGCCAGGCCAGGCGTCTGCCTGCCTGGAGGAACTTAAGGGCATGACTTTCCGTATCCTTCATCATCCTTTCTGGCTGGCGGGCCTGATGTTCCTGCTGGCCGTCACCTGCTCAATCGCATCGGCGTCACCGCCACAGCCCGTCGCTGCAGCACGGGCCGATGCGACCCTCGAACGTGCGCGTGCTGCTGCGCAGGCCTTCAGCGGCCAGTTGCGCGGCAGGTTGCAGGCCGCCCTGGCCGAAGGCGGGCCCGTGGCAGCCGTAGGCGTATGCCATGACGATGCGCCGCGCATCGCGGCAGCTGTGATGGCGCAGTACGGCTTGCGGCTGGGCCGGGTGGCCCTTCCCGGTCGCAACCGCAATCCGGAACAGGCCGCAACCGACTGGCGGCTGGCCACGCTCGAGGACTTCCAGCAGGCCGTCGATGCGGGTGGTGCCGCTGCCGAACAGGTGGTGGTGGTGCGTGAAGGACTGCCGCAGGGCATCACCCTGCGCATGATGCGCGGTATCGTCACGGAGCCGGCCTGCCTCACCTGCCACGGCCGCAACATTGACCCTGCGGTACAGGCGGTGATCCAGCGCCATTATCCCGCCGACGCCGCCACCGGCTTCGATGTCGGTGACCTGCGCGGTGCATTGTGGGTCGAGGTTTCCGCTGCCGTTCAGCCATGAGCCGGATCGCCCATCCCCGATAGTGGCCTGTGCGTCGGCTGTCGTTTCTCCACCGGGCAAAATGCCGCTTCGGGCAGCACGACCCGCAGCCTCTGCACTGACGGCAGCGCAGCACGGATGCACCCCAACAGTACAATGCGCCCTGCCAGGGCGCCTGGAATGAGGCCCTGACATGCCGATACGCTACCCGACGGTTTCCGCCAACATCCTCGAGGCCATCGGTGAAACGCCACTGCTGGAAATCGACGGGGTGTTCGCCAAGTGCGAATTTCTCAACCCCTCTGGCTCGATCAAGGCGCGCATCGCCGCCTATATCGTCGAACGGGCGGAGCAGACCGGGCAGTTGAAGCCCGGTGATACGATCATCGAGGCGACCAGCGGCAATACCGGCAATGCGTTTGCGATGGTCGCTGCGGTCAAGGGCTACCGCATGATCGTCGTCATGCCGGAGGGGCTCTCAAGCGAGCGCGTGGCGATCTCGCGCGCCTATGGTGCAGAGGTCTTGTTCTGCGGCACCTTCCACGTCAACGACGCACTCGAGCGGGCGCGTGAACTCGGTCGCCAGCCAGGTTTCTTTTTCCCGGGGCAGTTCGAATCGGAATGGAACGTCGATGAAAACCGCGAGCTGCTCGGGCCCGAGATCCTCGCACAGTTGCCCGCAGGAAGGGTGCCTGATGCCTTCGTGCACGGCGTCGGCACCGGCGGCACGCTGATCGGCGTCGGCCAGGCGTTCCGCAAGGTCAATCCAGGCCTGCGTCTGTTTGCGATGGAGCCAGCCGAATCACGCACCATCCTGTGCGGTGAGGTGGCGCTGCACCAGATCGAGGGGATCTCGGACGGCTTCGTGCCGGGCATCTTCGCCAGGCACCGCAACCTGGTCAACGATACGCTGGGCGTGTCGAGTGCCGATGCCGTCGCCGAGATGCGCAAGCTCGCGCGCACCCGTGGCCTGTTCTGCGGACCGAGTTCCGGTGCCCATATCCTGGCGGCGCGACGCATCCGCGAACAGCATCCGGAGCTCAGGACCGTCGTTACGATCCTCGACGACGAGGGTGAAAAATACCTGCACGATTTCTTCATGCAGCCCATGCCCGGGGCAGACCGGCCCGTGCCGTTTCATTGATGCGCCCGGGTGCCCGCGCCATGGCCTGCGCGGGCGACTGGCAGACCGCCTACCGCGACTCCTCTCCAGTGGCTGGTGAGTAGGCCGGGCTGGCGCAAAAACCGCCGTGCTTCGTTGGTGCAGCGTGCTGGGTGTCGAGTACCGAAAGCTGCTCGAGCGCCTTGAGCACGGCGTCCATGTCGGATGGTTTCCCGCCGCCCATCCCTTCTTCCTCGGCGACGGCCAGTTCCGCGCAGTCATAGGCCCAGCGGCAGAGGATTTCGATTTTCTGCGGTACCGGCAGGCGTGGATCATTGAGCACGTCTTCGGGTGAGCGAAAGCTGTCCTCGGGGTCGATCAAGGCATGCTCGAGGTCGATGGCGGTGGCCTTTTTCGTATCCGGCTTTGTGGTTGTCATGCTGCATTCCCTCCTGTGGGCGGGGTTTCCGGGAGTGCGGCCATGGCGATTGCCGAATGGGCATAGGCGCCACCCGCCCGCATTTCCGCAGCGACCCAAATGGCTTCCATCAGCTCCTGTGGTGTCGCGCCGTGACGAATCGCGGCCTTGGTATGGCCACGGATGCAATAGGGGCACTGCGTGACATGGGCCACCGCGACCGCGATGAGCTGTTTGGTCTTTGTCGGCAGTGCACCGTCGGCGAATACCTGGCGACTGAAGGCCTGGAAGGCCTGCTCTGTCTCCGGAGCCAGCGAACGGCGCTTGGCGGCCAGCTCTGCCGTGGATGAGGGGTAGATCGGATCGGTCACCGGCACGCTCCTTCGTTCATTGTTTAGGGTCGACGATGCGCCGAAATCGCGGGTGAAACAAGAACAATTGATAGGCCTGTCGAACGGCCTGGGTGGTGCCTTGGGCAAGACGGGTAGCAAGCCCAGCACCTGCCCCAGGGGGGGCTTGGTGACGTTTTCAGCACGGTGGCAGGCAAGGTTATGGGCGGCAGCCCGACCGGTCAGCCCGCTGGAAACAGCATCCCGGCCGGCCGTAACCGGGGCGGGCTGCCAGGGCGTATCCCGACAGGGCTGCCGTGATCCGGCGGCCCTGTTCCTTATCCGGCTCCCGCGCCGCAGCTGCGGACGCGGCATGGCATTTTTCGCGTGTCGGGCAGCGTGTTATCGTGCGCGCAACTTTTCGCATCCCCCCTGGAGAGTTCCCCCATGCAGGTCCAGCCCGGAGCCCTGACGCTCGCGCAGTTGCGCATTGTCGATGCAGGTGCGGTACAGGTAGAGCTCGATGCCGCTGCCCGTGCAGCAATCACGCGTGGCAGCGAGGCTGTGGCTGCCATCGTGCGCCGTGGTGCGCCGGCTTACGGCATCAACACGGGTTTCGGCCGCCTCGCGCAGACCCATATTCCCAACGACCAGCTCGAGTTGCTCCAGCGCAATCTCGTGCTGTCGCATGCGGTCGGTGTCGGTGAGCCGCTGCCGGCAGCGGTGGTACGGCTTGTCCTCGTCCTCAAGATCGCCTGCCTGGCCCGGGGCCACTCCGGTGTGCGTGCCGAGGTCATCGATGCACTGCGTGCGCTGCTCAAGGCGGATGTCCTGCCGCGGATTCCGTCCAAGGGCTCGGTGGGCGCGAGTGGTGACCTGGCGCCCCTGGCGCACCTCTCGGCGGTGCTGCTCGGCATCGGCGAGGCGCAGTGCGGTAGTGAGGTCCTCACGGCGAGCGAAGGGCTGGCACGGGCCGGCCTCGAGCCCCTCGTGCTGGCTGCGAAGGAAGGCCTGGCGCTTCTCAATGGCACACAGGTGTCGACTGCGCTGGCCCTGCACCATCTGTTCGCGATCGAGCGCCTGTTCGAGACCGCACTGGTGTCGGGCGCGCTCGCGGTCGATGCCGCGGCGGGATCGGTCGTTCCCTTCGATCCGCGCATCCATGAGCTGCGCGGGCAGCCGGGGCAGATCGTTGCGGCAGCCGCGTACCGTGCGCTGCTCCAGGGCAGCCAGATCAACGTCAGCCACCGCGACTGCGGCAAGGTGCAGGATCCCTATTCGCTGCGCTGCCAGCCGCAGGTCATGGGTGCCTGCCTCGACCAGATCACCCACGCTGCCGCTGTCCTGCTGCGCGAGGCGAATGCGGTATCTGACAATCCGCTGGTATTCCCGGGGCCCGATGAAGTGCTATCCGGTGGCAACTTCCACGCTGAGCCGGTGGCGTTCGCGGCGGACAACCTCGCGCTGGCGGTCGCCGAGATCGGTGGCCTGGCCGAACGGCGGATCGCGCTCCTCATCGATGCGACGCTATCCGGCCTGCCGCCTTTCCTGGTGCGCGACGGCGGCGTCAATTCCGGGTTCATGATCGCGCACGTCACGGCGGCGGCGCTCGCCTCCGAGAACAAGTCCCTGGCGCACCCGGCGAGTGTCGATTCGCTGCCGACCTCCGCCAACCAGGAGGACCATGTATCGATGGCGACCTTTGCGGCGCGCCGGCTGGGTGACATGTGTGCAAACACGGCCACCATTCTTGCCATCGAACTGCTCGCGGCCGCCCAGGGCGTGGACCTGCGCGAGCCACATGTGACCTCACCGGGGTTGCAGCCCGTGCTCTCGCGCGTGCGCTCGCTCGTTCCGCACTACGACATCGACCACTATCTCGCGCCCGACATCATGGCGATCATGCGTGAGATCACGGCCGGACGCTTCGCCGGGCACAGCCCGCTGCGTCTCGCCAATCACTACTGAACCGGAGTTCCCCCCATGAGCCACGCTTCCCGTCCCGGCCGCCGTACTGACCCGACGCGCCAGGTGCGCGCCCCGCGGGGGTCCACCCTGCACTGTCGCAGCTGGCTCACCGAAGCTGCGTTCCGCATGCTGCAAAACAACCTCGACCCCGAGGTCGCGGAAAACCCGTCGAGCCTCGTCGTCTATGGCGGCATCGGCCGCGCGGCACGCGACTGGGAGTGCTTCGACGCGCTGCTCGCCACCCTGCGCCGGCTCGGCGACGACGAGACGATGCTGGTGCAGTCGGGCAAGCCAGTGGCGGTGTTTCGCACCCACGCCGATGCACCGCGCGTGCTGATCGCCAACTCAAACCTCGTGCCGCACTGGGCGACCTGGGAGCACTTCAACGAACTCGACCGCCTCGGGCTGATGATGTACGGGCAGATGACCGCGGGCTCCTGGATCTACATCGGCTCGCAGGGCATCGTGCAGGGCACGTATGAAACCTTCCACGCCGTCGCCAACCAGCATTTCAGCGGCAAGCCGGCCGGTCGCTGGATCCTCACCGGCGGCCTCGGCGGCATGGGCGGCGCGCAACCGCTCGCAGCGACACTCGCGGGCTTCTCCATGCTGGCCGTGGAGTGCGATCCGGAACGGATCGATTTTCGCCTGCGCACCCGCTACCTCGACCGGCGTGTCGGTTCACTGGATGAAGCGCTGGCGGTGCTGGACGACGCCCGTCGCAGCGGCAAACCCGTGTCGCTGGGCCTGGCCGGCAACGCAGCCGATGTCTATGCAGAACTTGTCACGCGCCAGATCACGCCAGATGCCGTCACCGACCAGACGAGCGCACATGATCCCGTTCACGGTTACCTGCCGCAGGGCTGGACGCTCGAGCGCTGGCGCGGCGCGCAGCGCGATGCCCCCGGGACCATTGTCGGCCCGGCCAAGCAGTCGATGGCCGTGCAGGTGCGCGCCATGCTCGAGATGCAGCAGCGCGGTGCGATTGCCTTCGACTACGGCAACAACATCCGCCAGATGGCCCAGGATGCCGGCGTCAGCAACGCCTTCGATTTCCCCGGTTTTGTGCCGGCCTACGTGCGCCCGCTGTTCTGCAAGGGGTACGGCCCCTTCCGCTGGGTGGCGCTCTCCGGGGATCCCGAGGATATCTATCGCACGGACGCCAGGGTGCGTGAGCTCATCCCTGATGATCCGCATCTGCACCACTGGCTGACGATGGCGCGTGAGCGGATCGCCTTCCAGGGCCTGCCGGCGCGCATCTGCTGGATCGGCGTGCAGGACCGCTACCGGGTTGGCCTTGCCTTCAACGCCATGGTGCGCAGCGGCGAGCTGTCGGCGCCGATCGTCATCGGTCGAGATCACCTCGATACCGGCTCGGTCGCGAGTCCCAACCGGGAGACCGAGGCGATGCGTGACGGCAGCGATGCCGTCTCCGACTGGCCGCTGCTCAATGCGCTGCTGAGCTGTGCGGGCGGCGCAACCTGGGTCAGCCTGCATCACGGTGGCGGCGTCGGCATGGGTTACTCGCAACACGCCGGCATGGTCATCGTCTGCGACGGCAGCGAAGCGGCCGACGAGCGCCTGAGGCGCGTGCTTTTCAATGACCCGGCAATCGGCGTCGTGCGCCACGCGGATGCCGGCTACGAGCTGGCGCTGGAAACGGCCCGTGCCGCCGGCATCGATATGCCGATGCGTGCGGGCTGAAGAAAGGATCGCGAACATGGGCGCCCGCGACGCCTTGCGCTGGGATGCGCTGTGGCGGGATGTGCAGATCGCCTCTCCCGGAGCGGGTTCTGCGCCTGCCGGGCGCAGCGCGATCGCGGTACGCGACGGTTGCATTGCCTGGATAGGCGCCGACAGTGCGCTGCCCGCCGGGGCTTGCGCCGGGTGCGAGTATCGCGGCGATGGCAGCTGGCTCCTGCCGGGTTTCGTCGATTGCCACACGCATCTGGTCTACGCCGGCAACCGCGCCGCTGAGTTCGAACAAAGGCTCGCGGGTGCAAGCTACGCGGACATCGCGCGCGCTGGTGGCGGCATTCTCTCCACCGTGCGTGCGACGCGGGCGGCAAACGAGGAGGCGCTCTATGCCGCAAGCGTCCGGCGGCTGCGGCAGCTCTGCGCCGGGGGCGTGACCACGGTCGAGATCAAGAGCGGCTATGGCCTGGATCCCGCAAGCGAGGAGCGCATGTTGCGTGTTGCGCGTGCGCTGGGCCAGCGTGAAGCCGTGCGGGTGTGTACGAGTTTTCTGGGTGCCCACACCGTCCCGCCGGAATTTGCAGGCCGCGCTGATGATTATGTCACGCTCCTCTGCGACCAACTGCTGCCACGCCTCCATGCGGCAGGCCTGGTGGATGCCGTCGATGCCTTCTGCGAGACCATCGCCTTCACACCAGCCCAGGTGGAGCGCCTGTTCGCCACCGCCCGCGCCCAGGGGCTGCCCGTGCGGCTGCATGCCGAGCAGCTCTCCAATCAGGGTGGCGCGGCGCTTGCGGCGCGCTTTGGTGCGTTGAGCTGCGACCACCTCGAGCACCTGGATGAGGCGGGTGCCCGTGCCATGGCGGCAGCTGGAACGGTTGCCGTGCTGCTTCCCGGCGCCTTTTATTTCCTGCGCGAGACGCAACGGCCGCCGGTTGATCTTCTGCGTCGCCACGGCGTGCCGATCGCCATCGCCACCGACTGCAATCCGGGCTCCTCGCCGCTGACCTCGCCGTTGCTTGCGCTCAACATGGCCTGCACGCTGTTCGGGCTGACCTGCGATGAGGCTCTGGCTGGACTCACCATCCAGGGCGCCCGTGCCCTCGGCCTGCGCGACGCGATCGGTTCGATCGAGGTGGGCAAACGCGCCGACTTCACCCTCTGGGACATCGAACGCCCCGCCGAACTCTGTTATGCACTCGGCGCACGCCCGCTGCGCCAGCGCGTGTACGCTGGCGTTGCCGATGCCGCTATGGAGACGTTGCCATGCTGAAACCCGCGGACATGTCGATCTGGCAGGGGCGTGCCGATGCGGCCGAAGGGCCTCTGGCGCAACGCTGGCACCAGCAGGTCCGGCACTGGAACCCGGCGCAGGCACAGCATGGTGACGTGGTACTGCTCGGCTTCGCCTGCGACGCCGGCGTCGTGCGCAACGGCGGTCGTCCAGGTGCTGCACAAGGTCCGCAGGCATTGCGGCGCTCGCTCGCCAACCTGGCCTGGCATGTGCCGCAGGCGGTCCGGGATGCAGGCGATGTCGCTTGCGAGGACGACGCCCTGGAAGCTGCGCAGGATGCGTACACGGATATGGCTGCACGGCTGCTCGCCGCCGGCCAGCGCGTCATCGGTCTTGGCGGCGGGCATGAGATCGCCTGGGCTTCATGGCGCGTGCTGGCGGGACAGCTGCCGCCACAGCAGCGCATTGGCATCGTGAACGTCGATGCACACTTTGACCTGCGCGAGGCACCACAAGGCAACTCTGGCACCCCTTTCCGCCAGATCGCTGCCGCCTGCAAGGCCACTGGCCGGTCATTCGACTATCTCGTACTGGGCATTTCCGAGCTGGCCAATACCGCGGCGTTGTTCACTGCCGCGCGCCAGCTTGGCGTTCGCTGGTGCTGCGACAGCGATACGACGCCACACAAGGAAGCCGAGGTACTCGCGATGCTCGCCGGATTCTGTGCTGGCGTCGACCAGATCTATTTCACGATCTGCCTCGACGTCCTGCCGGCACAGACGGCGCCTGGCGTCAGCGCACCCGCGGCGCTCGGTGTCGAGCCGGTGCTGGTCGAACGGATTGCCCGGGCAGTGCTCGCCACCGGCAAGCTCGCCATTGCCGATGTCGCTGAACTTTCGCCGCCCCATGACCCTGACGGGCGCACGGCACGGGTGGCGGCAAGACTGGTGGCGCGGCTGGCGGGTAGCGAGCGAGGTGTTCGGTAACCTTCCGGGCGGCACGCCAGCCTGGACGGTTCGGGCATCCCCTGGTGGGAATTATGGACGTGCGACCGGCTTCATCAGCGGGATATGGCTGGGGCAACTCGGCGCCACGCGCTCGATGTCCACCACCACGAGGCATTCCGCGTCAGGGAACTGTCTGGCCAGGCTGGCATCCTTGCGGATGCTTGTGCGGCCATTGATGCGTAATCGGGCACCATCGGTAAAATCAATGAACAGCAGGCTGGCCCGCGGATTATCGAGCAGGTTGCCGAGGCTGGTATAAGTGCCGTTGCCCTTCACGCGTGCGCCGAAATGGGGAAAGGCGAGCTGCTTCGTGGACAATACCTTGACCAGGCCCGGTCCCCCGCCCTTGAATGAGCAGTCGCAGTCACCCTGGCGGTCACTGGTCGCGAGGAAGAAGAAGGGTGCCGCCTCGATCCTGGCGTGCAGCGCTTCGGGAAGGCTGTCCCAGATCAGTTGAGCGAGACGCCCTTCGGTCCAGAGCTCAGGATTGCCCCAGCGATCCTGGGCTGCCAGTTCACTGGTGCTGAAAACATTTTCCCGCCGGGTCATCAAAACCTCCGATCTCAACACTCCGGGACGTTGACCGCGAGGCCGCCGAGGGCCGTTTCCTTGTACTTGGCCTGCATGTCGCGGCCGGTGTCGCGCATGGTCTTGATGACCTTGTCGAGGCTGACCTTGTGCTGGCCGTCGCCGTGCAGGGCGATGCGTGAGGCGTTGATCGCCTTGACCGCGCCCATCGCATTGCGCTCGATGCAGGGGATCTGCACGAGGCCGCCGATCGGATCGCAGGTCAGGCCGAGATTGTGTTCCATGCCGATTTCGGCAGCATTCTCCACCTGCGCGGGCGTGCCACCCAGCGCGGCTGTGAGTCCGGCAGCGGCCATCGAGCAGGCGACACCGACCTCGCCCTGGCAACCGACTTCGGCACCGGAGAGAGAGGCATTTTCCTTGTAGAGGATGCCGATGGCCGCAGCGGTCAGCAGGAAATCGAAGATTCCCTGTTCGCTGGCGCCGGGACAGAAGCGGCTGTAGTAATGCAGCACAGCGGGGATGATGCCTGCCGCCCCATTGGTGGGTGCGGTGACGACCCGGCCACCCGCGGCATTTTCCTCATTGACCGCGAGCGCGTAGAGGTTCACCCAGTCGAGTGTGGTCAGGGGATCATCGGCCGCGGCACCGGCCCGCGTCGCCAGTTCGGTATGGAGTGCGGGCGCCCGGCGTGGCACGTGCAGGCCTCCCGGAAGCACACCATCGGTGCGGGTGCCGCGTGTCACACAGTCCTGCATGACCTCCCAGATGCGACGCAGCCCGGTACGGATTTCGTCGGGGCTGCGTATTGCGCACTCGTTGGCCCACATGAGTCCGGCGATGCTGGTGCCCTGGTCTGCACAGCGTTGCAGGAGTTCGTCACCGCTGTGGAAGGGATGGGGAAGTCCTGCGGTGTCGGCCACGGCCGGATCCTCGGCGGCTTCGTCCTCGCTGACCACGAAACCACCACCGACGGAGTAGTAGTCGCGGACCGCGATGGCCGCACCTGCCGCATCGTAAGCGGTGAACCGCATGCCATTGGTGTGGTAGGGCAGGGTGTCCGTGCGGTTCAGCACGAGGTCACGCGCCTCGTCGAAGGCAATCTCACGGCGGCCGCCGAGTTGCAGGCGGCGGGTCTCGTGGATCCGGGCAATGGTCCGCGGTACCGCTTCAGGATCCACCTGCTCGGGCAGGTTGCCCTCGAGGCCAAGGAGGATCGCCTTGTCAGTGCCGTGGCCGCGGCCGGTAAGGGCGAGCGAGCCGAACGCTTCGGCACGTACGCGGACGGTGCGCTCGAAATCACCTGTCGCCGTGAGCCGGCGTGCGACAAAGCGGGCGGCCGCACGCATCGGGCCGACGGTATGCGACGAACTCGGACCGATGCCGATCCTGAAGAGGTCAAAGGTGCTGACGGCCATGCCGTACTCCTGTTTCGAGTGGCGGCATTCTACGCTGGCCGTGGGGTGTGGAAAGAAGCGAAACCGTGGCCCGGTGTCGCAGCGGCCGCTGTCCACCGGCCAGCCGGTTGTCCCTGCGGATCAGGCCCGGCGTGGGGCGAGTACGCCGGGGTTCATGAGCCCCGGCGGGTCGAGGGTGGCTTTCAATGCGTCGAGCAGGCTGCGGGTCCCGGGTGCGAGGTTGTCGTAGTAGCGGTAGGTTCGCCCGATCTGGTTGGAAGCAACGCCGAGTTCGTCGTAGAGATCGAGTGTACGCTCGCGCAGTTCCGCCACCAGTGCAGCGCCGGCCGGGTTCGGTGTATCCGGCGGCAGCTTCGCCAGGAAGCCGGGATCAGCCACGGCCCGGTGCAGCGGCAGCCAGCGGTCTGGCCAGTGGTAGACGGCTTCGAAGCTGAAGGCCGAGGTGTTCATCGCCGTAAGCAGGACGGAATGGGTGACGCGGGCTGCGGCCATGCGTTCGCGATAGCCGCCGATGAACGACTCGAAGCGCTCGATGATCCGTGCGGCATCGCCATGGCGCACCTTTGCATTGAGTGCCAGCCAGCGCTCGCCGTGAGGCCCGAGGACGCCGTTGAGGTTGTCGAAAGGTGCTGCACGTACTCCCATCGGGATGGTGTTCGGGATTTCCTGGCCGCCGTGGCGGGCAAGGAGCTTCCTGCTGTGCTCGAGGTCGGCCGCGAGCGCGGCGGTGCTGCGCGCGGCACTGGCCAGGTGCAGCGAGTGCCAGCCGGCCGGCACCAGGCGCTTGCCCGCGAGTGCCACCTTCGCGCCCGCCTTGAATCCGGCGAGGAGGCTGTCCTGGCCGGTGACGATGCCGCCGAGCCGGCGCAGATCGTTCGCGAGCGTGCTGCCCTCCATGCCGCGCGCGGTGGTAGCAGGATCGAAGACGTAGGCTTCTTCTGCAGTGCCCGCACGCCCGATGGCAGAGAGCGCAGCCGCTGCCCCCAGGGCATCGGGGAAGGCCCAGGACAGGTACCCGGTGTGCGCCGGGCGCTCGATCAGCCGGAAGCTCGCTTCGGTCTTGATGCCGAGCGCGCCGCCGTCGTGCAGGAAGAGACCGGTCAGGTCCGGCCCGTGCGTGCGGTAGAACGGCTTGCCGTTGCGGAATGCAGCCTGGCCGGTGCGCAGGATCCGTCCATCCGTACAGACCACCTCGAGATCGAGCACGTGGTCTGCGGCGGTGCCGTAGCGCGCGGTGCCGAAGAAGACTGCACCGCCGGACAGGCCACCGCCGACGGTCGCCACGCGCCCGGAGAAGGTGCCGAAGTAGGGCAGGCGCAGCCCGTGGGGCGCGAGAGCCTCGTCGATCGCCTCCCAGGTCGTGCCGGTGCGCACCGTGAGGATCATGCCTTCGGTGTCGAGTTCGACGATGCCAGTGAGGTCACGCGTATCGACGAGGACGGCACGTTCGGTGGCCGGGACGTAACCACCGGTGTACGAGAGCCCGCCACCGCGTGGAATGATGGCGTATCCGGCCGCGGTCGCGGCCTGCACGGCCGCAGCCAGAGAGGCCGCATCGGCGGGGCGGATGGCGACGGCGCAGGTCGCGCCCTCGGCGTAGAGGTCGGTGCTGAGCAGCCTGCGCCCGGCCTCATCGGTGAGGACGCGCCCGGCGCCGAGGCAGGCAAGCAGTGCAGCAAGAAGACCGGGCTCTGCAGGTTTTTCCACGATGCCGTCCCCTGTTCCCGCTGGCCCCTGCAGGGCTGTCATTCGTCGCCGGGCATGCAGTGCTAGCCGGCTGCCTGCAGCTTCATTGCACCCAGGTACACACTGTCGTTGCCGAGCTCAAACTGCGTGGTGAACCGGCCCGCCGGGCCATTGGCTTCCACCTGGTAGCTGCCGCTGCCGGGATCAAGCTTGTCGATTTTCCACTCACCGAAAGCATCAGTCGTCGTGCGGCCGAGTTCATGGCCGTCCTTGCGCAGGATCACCTCCGCACCGGCGACACAATCTTCGACGCCATCCTTCTGCGTGACGACCGAACCGCTGACAAAGCACTTGGTAATCAGGTGGAGGTTTTTGTAGTACACGCGCGGCTTCGTGCCGAGTTCAGGCTTGAGCACTTCGAGGTCTTCCTCGGCCTTGATCTGCGCCATCTCTGCATCGGAAACCTTCACCGAGCGGTATACCCCGGTCGGACAACCTTGTTCGGCGCGCGTCTGGATCCAGCCGGCATCGAGCAGATGGGCGTCGAAGATCCAGATCTGCGGGATCTGCTTTTCCTCGTTCCAGGAGATCGCGCCGTAGGGACAGGCGTCCACGATCTGCTTCTGCCCCTTCGATTTCACCGGGTCGATGATGACGATGCCATCAGGGCGCTTGGTGACAGCGCCATCCCGGGCGGCCTTGATGCAGGGGGCATCGTCGCAGTGGTTGCACATCGTCGGCATGAAATGCGCCTCGACGATCGGCCCGCTGCCGCGTTCCTTGCGCTCGATGTTCAGCCAGTTATGCCCCTGCGCCGGCTGTGCTGCCGCGTAGCCCGGAAATTCGTTGCCGACGTGTTCATCCTTGACGGCGAGGAAGCAGACGCGGCAGTTGTTGCAGCGCTCGACGTCGATGATCATGTTCCATTTCTTACGCATTGGCGGCCTCCCGGGGCTTCCAGGTATCCACGCCGGTCCACTTCTCGATCTGGATCAGCGTCGTATTGGGCCTGATGCCGTGGGCCTTCCTGGAAATCGATTTGCTGGGGTTGAGCATGTTCACGCAGCCACCGAGGTCGGTGGATTTGCCGGGCTCACCCATCGGGCGGTACTCGGCTGATGCCGTGGCGGCGCTGACGGCGCCCGGTGGCAGGCGGTCGGTCAGCTGTGCTGCACACACCACCGAGCCCCGGTGGTTCCACAGGCGGATCAGGTCATCGTCCCTGATGCCGCGCGCCCCGGCATCCTTGCGGTTGATGCGGGCCACCAGGTAGTAGTGCCCGCCGACGAGGACGCGGTGCTCGCGGATGTCGCGCAGGCTGCTGCCCTCGTCATCACCCATGACGTGGAATGGATAACGGGAGTGTGGTGTCAGCAGTTGCAGCGGGAACTCGGCCAGGTCCGCATCACGCTGCGG
>CAZQGA010000012.1:0-18234 GCA_964592735.1 uncultured Chromatiaceae bacterium
GCAATCGACGCGACCTCGCACCCCGCGAGCTTCGACTCGTCGTGCAGGAAGTCCTCGAGAGCACGGTGCTCATGCTCTCTCCGATGGTGCCGCACATCTGCCACCGCCTCTGGCAGGTGCTCGGCCATGCGCGCCCCGTGGTTGACGAGCGCTGGCCCGTGGCCGACGCGACGGCGCTTGCCGCCGATACCGTGGAGGTGGTGGTGCAGGTGAACGGCAAGGTGCGCGGCCGCATCGTGGTTGCGGCCGGCGCCGCTGAGGAAGTGGTGCGCGCGGCTGCCCTGGCGGACGCCGACATCGTCCGCCATGTCGGTGACAAGGCCGTGCGTCGGGTCATCGTGGTGCCGGGGAAGCTCGTCAATGTGGTGGTCTGAACGCAGCGGGAGCCAGCGCCTCGTCGCGCTGCTGCTGGTCCTGGTCACCAGCCTGTCTGCTGGCTGCGGCTTTCACCTGCGTGGCGACGTGAGCTACCCGGCCGCCATGGCGGTGACCTACATCGAGGCGACGGACCGCTACACGCCGTTCTATCGCAAGCTCAAGACCAGCTTGCAGGAGGGTGGCGTACGTGTGACGTCGAATCCGGCGGAGGCCGGCAGCGTGATCCGCATCCTGCATGACGAGACCAGCCAGCGCGTGCTGTCGGTTTCCGCACGCAATACGCCGGTGGAATATGCCGTCTACTACGTCTTGCGCTATGCAGTCGACATGGACGGCAGGCAGGTGCTGCCTTCGCAGCAGCTCTCGCTCAGCCGTCCCTACAACTATGACGAGACGCAGGTGCTCGGCAAGCACGCCGAAGCCGATGAGCTGCGTGAGGCCCTGGCCGCAGACCTGGTCGGTACCGTCACGCGTCAGCTCGGCGTACTGCGCTAGGCGCAGCGCTCAGAGCTGGGTCGGGTTTGGCGCGTCGCCGTACACCTGTTTCGGATCGAACACCTTTTCGGTGGTCGTGAAGCGCAGCGTCAGCGGGCCGACGCTCCCGGCGGCCGCGGTGCCCAAGGGAACCTCCCGGTAGAAGCACGACCGGTAGCCGACGTGGCAGTTGGCGCCACCGGCGGTCTCCACGCGCAGCCAGACGCAGTCCTGGTCGTCGTCGATCAGCAGCGCCTTGACCGTCTGCACCAGTCCGCTGGTCGCGCCCTTGTGCCAGAGCACCTGGCGGCTGCGGCTGAAATAATGGGCTTCGCCGGTTTCGATGGTGCGGGTCAGCGCCTCGCGGTTCATGTAACCCACCATCAGGAGTTCCCCGGTGGCGTAATCAGTGGTGACAGCGGGGATGAGCCCCTCCCCGTCGAACCGGGGGGCCAGCTCGCTGCCTTCTTCGACCTGTTCGACGCTGCGGCGGGCGCCAAAAATCCTGCTTGTATCCATGCGGTTCTCGCGGTTGACCGGATCCCGGATCCGCCGGCCGGCGGTGCGCGGGAAGCGGGAAGCGGCTGGTATTATAGCGGGCTTCACAGGCAGCCCCGCAGGCCGGACTTTCGCCATGGCCCTGTCCGTCTACAACACGCTGACCCGGCGCAAAGAGGTTTTTGCGCCAGGCAACCCGGACCGGGTGACGATGTACGTCTGCGGGCCGACGGTCTACAGTTTTCCGCACATCGGCAATGCCCGGCCGGCGGTAGTCTTCGATCTGCTCGCCCGGCTGCTGCGGCGGCGCTATCCGCTGGTTTACGCCCGCAACATCACCGACGTCGACGACAAGATCAACGCCGCTGCTGCTGCTGCCGGCTGTGCGATCGGCGATATTTCCGCACGCTTTGCCGGAGCCTACCACCAGGACATGGCAGCCCTGGGCGTGCTGGCACCGGATGTCGAGCCGGCAGCCACGGCCCACATCGGCGAAATGCAGGCCATGATCGGCAAGCTGATGGACAGTGGCCATGCCTATGCCGCCGCAGGCCATGTGCTGTTCCGGGTGAAGGCATTCCCGGCCTACGGTGGACTGTCACGGCGCAGCCAGCGGGAACTCCTGGCAGGCGCTCGAGTGGATGTCGCGCCGTACAAGGAGGACCCGGGCGATTTCGTGCTGTGGAAGCCTTCGACTGCGGAGCAGCCTGGCTGGGACAGCCCCTGGGGACGGGGGCGGCCGGGCTGGCACATCGAGTGTTCGGCGATGGCGGCGCGCCACCTCGGTGAGACCATCGACATCCACGGCGGCGGCAATGACCTGATCTTCCCGCACCACGAAAACGAAATCGCCCAGAGCACCTGTGCCCATGAGGGTGCGCTGTTCAGCCGCTACTGGATGCACAACGGTTTTCTCAACGTCGACCATGCGAAGATGTCGAAATCGCTCGGCAACGTTCTGCTGGTGCGTGAGTTGCTCGAGCAGGCACCCGGTGAAGCGATCCGGCTGGTGTTGCTCTCCGCCCATTACCGCCAGCCGCTCGACTGGACCGGCGAAGTGCTGGGCCAGGCGCGGCGCAACCTCGATCGCCTCTACGGCACGTTGCGCGATGTGGCCGGCTGGCAGGACGAGTGGCCGGCTGCGGCGCCCGACGCCGCCTTCATGGCGGCGCTCGAGGATGACCTCAACACGCCGCGTGCGCTGGCGGTACTGTTCGACCTCTCCCGTGACGCCAACCGCAGCAGGGATGCAGACGGGCGCTGCCGGCTGGCCGCGAGCCTGCGTGCCAGCGCTGATGTCCTGGGCCTGCTGGGCGCCGAGCCGGAGGCCTGGTTCACCGCCGGGACGCCCGCTGCCCTCAGCAACGCGGATGTCGAGCGCCTGATTGCTGCCCGGCGCGCAGCACGCGAGTGCCGGGATTTCGCCACGGCGGATCGTATCCGTGGCGAGCTCACGGCTGCTGGAATCAGCATCGAGGATGGCGCCGAAGGCACGCGCTGGCGGCGGATCGCCCAGGCGCAATGATGGACACCACAGGCATGAACGAGATCGAGCAGGCCGAGCGCGAGCTGGTGGAGGAGTTCAAGGTCTTCGACAGCTGGATGGACCGCTATCAGTACCTGATCGACCTTGGCCGCACGCTGCCACCGTTTCCCGATGAGCTGCGTACGGAGGAGCACCGGCTCCACGGCTGCCAGTCGCAGGTCTGGCTGACGACCCGGCGGGCGGGTGATCGCCTGCATTTCCAGGCCATCAGTGATTCGGCCATCGTTTCCGGGCTGATTGCCGTGCTGGTGCGGGTCTACGACGGCCGGCGTGCGGTGGAGATTGCCGCCAGCCGGCAGGATTTCATCAAGGCCATTGGTCTCGACGCCCACCTCTCGCCGACCCGGAGCAATGGCCTGCGCGCGATGCTCCAGGCGATCACCGGGGCGGCGGCGGAGGCGGCGTGACCCGCCCGCCAGCGCAGGGCACGCGCAGGCCTGGCCTGGGCGCGCGCCTCGCGCTCGCGCTCATCGGCTTCTACCAGTACGCGATTTCCCCGCTGCTCGGTGCGCGCTGCCGGTTCCTGCCCACCTGCTCGGCCTATGCGCGCGAGGCCATCGAGCGCTTTGGGCTGCTCCGCGGCGGCTGGCTCGGCATCCGTCGTATCCTGCGCTGCCATCCGTTCTGTGCCGGCGGTTGTGACCCGGTACCGGAACGCTTCAGCTGGCATGCCGGCCTGCACCGGGACCCGGATGACCCTGTGCTATAGTCCGCTGCCATCGGCCACCCCGGCGCGGCTGGGTTGTCGCCCGCGGTGGACTGGCGGAAATGGACAAGCGACTCCTCGACATCATCTGCTGCCCGGCGACCCACCTGCCCCTGGAGCTGCTCGACGCTGCGCGGCTGTCGCGCCTGAATGACGCCGTTGCCGCCGGCAGCCTGCGCAACCAGGCCGGGCAGGCCGTTGGCGGCAGTCTGGCTGAGGCGCTGGTGACCCGTGACGGCCGCTTCGCCTATCCCATACGCGACGGCATACCCATCCTGCTGGATGACGAGTGCATCGATCTGCGGCAACTGCCCGACTGATGCGGGCTGCACGGTGGCCGCTGGCGCACCGTCACGGTGGCGGCCTGGCCGGACATCGACGGTGAAGATTCACGCCGACAAGCTGGCAGCACAACTGGCTCGTGGGCTGGCGCCGCTTTATGTCCTCGCGGGGGATGAGCCCCTGCTGGTTGACGAAGCCCTGGCGGCGATCCGCACGCGGGCGCGTGCTGGCGGCTGCGGTGAGCGTGAGGTCCATGTGGCCGAGCGTGGCTTCGACTGGGAGGGGCTGGGCGCCGGCCTGCAGAACCTGTCGCTTTTCTCGAGCCGCCGGCTGGTGGAGTTGCGGTTGCCCGGCGGCAAGCCAGGCGACGCCGGTGCACGCTTCCTCACCGCACTGGCGGCTGCAGCGGATGCGGGCAATGTCTTCGTGCTGATCCTGCCTGCGCTCGATGCGACGGCCAGCCGCTCGAAATGGGCGACTGCACTGGCGGCAGCAGCGACCTGGGTCGATCTGCGCACGCTGCAGCGGGATCAGTTGCCGGGCTGGCTGCGCCAGCGCTTGCAGGCGGCGGGCCTCAGCGCCGAGCCCGCTGCGCTCGAATTGCTGGCGTCCCTGGTGGAGGGCAACCTGCTGGCCGCCAAACAGGAGATCGACAAGCTTGCGCTGCTGGCCGATGACGGGCCCATCACCCCCGGGGCGGTGCGTGAGGCGGTGGCGGACGGCGCACGCTTCGATATTTTCCAGCTGAGCGATGCGGCGCTGGCCGGTGATGCGGCCCGCGCAGCACGTGTGCTGGCCGGCCTGCGGCGGGAGGGCGAGGCGGAAGTGCTGGTGCTCTGGACGCTGGCGCGCGATCTGCTCACCCTCGCGGACGTTCTGGCGCGGCTCGGACGTGGGCGCAGCATTGACCAGGCGATGCAGGATGCCGGCATCTGGCGCAGCCGCCTGGATGCCTTCAGCCAGGCAGCCCGCCGCCTGCGCAAAGCAGACATCAGCCGCCTGCTCGGCAGTGCTGCCCGTGCCGACCAGATCCTCAAGGGCGCACGGCCAGGCAAGGCCTGGAATGCGTTGCTGGAGCTGACCATGGAGTTCTGTGCTGCGCCCTTGCCGTTGGCGGAGACCGCGTGAGCACAGGCAGCGGTCCCGTCGGCATCTTCGGCGGCACTTTCGACCCGGTGCACCACGGCCACCTGCGCACGGCGCTGGAAGTCCTCGAGGGCTGCGGCCTCGATGAGTTGCGGCTGGTGCCAGCCGGCGTGCCCCCGCACCGTGGCGCACCCCGGGCGCCGGCCGCACTGCGCCTGGAAATGCTGCGCCAGGCGGTGGCGGGTGAGTCGCGCCTGGTCGTCGATGACCGGGAACTGCGCCGCACCGGACCGTCCTATACGGTGGATACGCTCAGCACCCTGCGCGCCGGGCTCGGCACGCGACCGCTGTGCCTGGTGCTCGGTGCCGACGCCTTTCTCGGCCTGCCGGGCTGGCATCGCTGGCGTGAGCTGCCGGAACTGGCTCACCTCGTCGTGGTGCATCGGCCGGGTGCACTGCTGGAACTGACAGGTGAGCTCGCGGACCTGTTTGCCGGGCGACGCACGGGCACTGCCGCGGCACTCGCCCGGGCCAGCGCCGGCATCCTGTGGGTGCAGCCGGTCACCCAGCTCGACATTTCCTCGTCGGCGATCCGTGCCCTTGTGGCTGGCGGCGGCGACCCCAGATACCTGGTGCCGGACGCCGTGCGCGAGTTGCTCATGGCGGGCCGGTGTTATCTGCCAGCTGGTGGCGAGCCAGCGGAAAACTGAGGAGACGCAAGCGAGTGCAAAGCAAGAAACTGGCATCACTGGCCAAGACAGCCCTCGAGGACATCAAGGCGCGCGATGTGCGTGTCATCGACGTGCGCAAGCTCACCACGGTGGCCGACTACATGATCATCGCCACCGGCACTTCCGACCGCCATGTGCGCTCCATTGCCGATCGGGTGGTCGAGCGGGCCACGGCCGCTGGCTGCAAGCCGCTGGGCCTGGAAGGCGAGGAGGCGGGCGAATGGGTCCTGGTGGACCTCCAGGACGTCATCGTCCACGTGATGCTCGGCAAGGTGCGCGACCTCTACAAGCTCGAGAACCTCTGGGACCTGCACTCCCCCGGTGCCAAGGCCGTGGTCTGAGGCCCTGCCGCAATCCGGCACCGCGGCTGGCAGATGCCGCCGCGCCCGTCCCCCGGTATGCTGGCGGCATATGAAGCTTCCGGGTCTTGTTCATGCACATCACCGTCGCAGCCGTCGGCACACGGCTGGAGCCCTGGGTTTACGACGCCTTTGAGGCCTACACGGCGCGCCTGCCACGGCACCTGGGCCTGAGCCTGGAGGAGGTGCCGGTGGTTCGGCGTGCGCCCGGCACAGCGGTCGCGGCTGCCGTGGCAGCCGAAGGTGAGCGGCTGCTGCGCCACGTCCATCCCGGGGCATTGACACTGGCCCTGGACGAACACGGCCGCCAGTGGAGCTCGGCAGAACTTGCCGGGCAGCTCAAGCTCTGGCTCGAGCGCCACCCCCGCGTTGCCATCCTCGTGGGTGGCCCCGATGGCCTCTCCGAGGCCTGTCGTGAGCGCGCTGACCGCGTCTGGTCGCTCTCGAAGCTGACGTTTCCGCATGGCATGGTGCGTGTGCTGCTGGCCGAGCAGATCTACCGCGCGTGGACCATCCTGCAGGGACACCCTTACCACCGGGCCTGACGATGCCGGCTGTCCTGCCACCACGGGTCTATCTCGCCTCGGCGTCGCCCCGGCGCCGGGCGCTGCTGGCGCAGATCGGCGTGGGCTGCATCGTGGAACCGGCCGGCATTGACGAAAGCGCACAGCCGGGAGAAGACGTGGAGGCGTATGTCCAGCGCCTGGCGTTGGCCAAGGCGCGACTTGTCTGGGCGCGGGTGGCGAGCAGCCTGCCGCATCCCGTGGTTGCGGCGGATACCGCGGTGGTCGTGGGCGGCGAAATCCTGGGCAAACCGGCTGACCTGCCCGATTGCCGGCGCATGCTCGGCCTGTTGTCGGGCAGCGTGCACGCAGTCCTGACTGCCCTTGCGGTGATTTCCGCTGCCGGGGAGACCTGCGCGCTCAGCCGCAGCGAGGTGGCCTTCCGGGTGCTGTCACCGTCGGAAATCGATGCCTACTGGGCGAGTGGCGAGCCGGCTGACAAGGCCGGGGGCTATGCCATCCAGGGCCTCGGTGCCATCTTCATCCGCGAACTGCGCGGCAGCTACTCCGGCGTCATGGGCCTGCCCCTGTTCGAGACGGCCGGCCTGCTGGAGAGGCATGGCGTGTTTCCTGTCGGCGACGCAGGAGTCATGGCGTGAAGGCGGAGATCCTCATCAACGTCACGAGCCGCGAAGCGCGTGCTGCGGTGCTGGCCAATGGCCAGCTGCAGGAAGTGCTGATCGAGCGCGCCTCGCACCGCGGGCTGCTCGGCAACATCTACCAGGGCCGGGTTTCGCGGGTGCTGCCGGGCATGCAGGCGGCCTTCATCGAGATCGGGCTGGAGCGTACGGCTTTCCTGCACGCCTCGGATATCGCGCCGCCATCGGCATCGGTTGCCGCCGCGGAGCAGGTGGCAGACATCCGCGACCTCCTGCGCGAGGGTGACCGCATCCTGGTCCAGGTGCTGAAGGATCCCATCGGCACCAAGGGGGCACGGCTCACCACGTTCATCACCATGCCGTCGCGTTACCTGGTGCTGCTGCCGCGGAGTACCGGTCTCGGCATTTCCTCGCGGATCACCGACGAGGCCGAGCGTGAACGGCTGAAGGCGGTCATGGCGAGTCTCACCGGGCCGGCCTTTGCCGACGGTTTCATCGTGCGTACGGCGGCCGTCGGGGCCAGCGAGGAGGCGCTGCGCGCCGACATGACGTTCCTGCTCAGGCTCTGGGAAATGATCGGCGCCAGGGCCCGCGATATGACTGGCGGATACCTGGTGCATGAAGACCTGCCGCTCGCGGTACGGGTGGCCCGTGACATCGTCACCACCGACATCGAGCGTGTACGCGTGGATTGCGCCGATGCCTTTGCCCGCCTGCGCAGCTTTGCCGACACCTTCATGCCGGGCCTCGCACCGCTCATCGAGCACTACGCGGAAGCGCGGCCGATCATGGATCTCTATGGCGTGGAGGACGAGATCCAGAAGGCGCTGGAACGGCGCGTGCCGCTGAAATCAGGCGGCTATGTGGTCATCGACCAGACCGAGGCGATGACGACCGTGGATGTCAACACGGGCGCCTACGTCGGCCATCGCAACCTCGAGGAAACCATTTTCCGCACCAACCTGGAAGCCGCGGTGGTGATCGCACGACAGCTGCGGCTGCGCAACCTCGGCGGCATCATCATCATCGATTTCATCGATATGGCCGAGGCGCGCCACCGCGAGCAGGTGCTGGCCGCCTTGCAGGCCGCCCTGGCGGAGGATCACGCACACACGCAGATCACCCAGGCTTCGCCGCTCGGCTTTGTCGAGATGACGCGCAAGCGCACCCGGGAGAGCCTGGGGCATGTCATGTGCCGGCCCTGCCCCTGCTGCGATGGCCGCGGCTTCGTGAAGAGCCCGGAGACCGTCTGCTATGAGATCTTCCGGGAGGTTCTGCGCCAGCATGGGCAGTTTGGCGTCCATGAGATGGTGGTGCTGGCGCATTCCGAGGTGATCGAGTTGCTCCTCGATGAGGAAGCTGCCGGTCTTGCCGAACTCTCCGGGCTGACTGGCAAACCCATCCGGCTGCAGACCGAGGCCGGTTACCTGCCCGACCAGTTCGACATCGTGCTGATCTAGCCCCATGGCGCAGCCTCCACGACGTCTGCTGCGCGCGCTGCTCTATACGGCAGCCGCAGCAGTCATCACGCTGGTCCTGCTGGTCGGCCTGGCCCGCCTGCTGCTGCCGCACGCGCCTGACTATCAGGACGATATCCGGGCGTGGGCCAGCGCAGCCACCGGCTACGACATCGGTTTTGGCAGCATCAGCGCCAGCTGGCCGCTGTCGGGCCCTGAGCTTTCCTTCCGGGATGTCAGCCTGACCCGCCCGGGCGACCCGCAACCCGTGGTGACGGCACGCGAATTTTCGATCGGCCTGAGTATTTTCCGCTCGCTGCGCGACTGGGCACCGCAGCCGGGGCGCGTTGCCGTGCGCGGTTCGCAATTGCAGGTGCAGCGTCTGGCCGATGGCGGGTGGCTGGTGCAGGGACGACAGCTCGCAGATCTGCTGCCGACGCCGGACGGCGCGAGCACGGAGCTGGATCTCGACCTGGCCGACATTGCGATCAGCTATGCCGATCCCGGCCGCCAGCCCCGCGAGGTCAGCCTGCGGCTGCGCCGGCTCACCGCCGAAGTGCGCCGCCAGCGCCTCGCGGCGCAGATCGGCATCGACCTGCCGGCACAGCTGGGCCGGGGGCTGGAGGTGGAGCTTGCCCTGCCATTGCCGCTGCCCGAGCCGCTGGCCTTGCCGGCGGAATGGGAGGCCAGGATTGCCGGCTCCGGGCTGGATCTGCGCGGGATGCTCGCCTATGTGATGGGCGATGCCGGCGCGCTGCAGGCTGGCAGCGGTGACATTGAGGTTCGTGCGGGTTTTCACGCCGGCCGTGCGCAGCAGCTTGCCGTGAACCTCAACCTGAGGGACTTCGCCGTAGGCAGCCCCGCGGCGGCGTATGAGCGCCTGTCCGGCCGCGGCCAGTGGCAGCGTGTCGAGGGCGGCTGGGATGCACAGGTATTGGACTTGCGCCTGCGCCGCAACGGTCGTGACTCGCCGGTCACCGTCGGTGAATTGCATCGGCGCCAGACCGGCGAGCAGACGCAGGTGCACTGGAGTGCCCGTGCAGGTGCCCTGCGGCTCGATGACCTGTTTCCGCTGGTGCGTGTCGGGCTCGCCGGCACGGAGCTGGCGGCACGCCTGCCTCAGGAGCTGGCCGGTGATCTGCATGAGATGGTTGCGGAGTTCACGGTCGGTGCCGGGGAGAAGACGCGCTACTCCGTCGGCTTCGGCTTTGCAGGACTCGCGCTCGGTACGCCGGCGGGTGATGTGTCAGCCAGCGGGCTCACGGGCCGGCTTGCGGCGGACAGCGAGGGCGGACGCCTGGAACTCGACAGCCATGACGTGGCGATCACGCTGGCGCAGTGGTTCCGCAATCCGCTCCCGGCCCAGTCGCTGCAGGCGATGCTCGTGTGGCGGCGCGCGCCGGATGCCGTGCGATTCATCAGCGATGACATCCGCCTGAAGACGGCGGCCATCGACATCAACTCGCGGCTGGAGCTTGTGTTTCCGGGCGATGGCAGCTCCCCGGTGCTGGATCTCAGCGCCAGCGCCAGCGCCACCGAAGCGCCGCAGGTGCTGCGCTACCTGCCGCTGCGTCATTTTCCGCCGGAGGTCGGTGACTGGCTGGAGCGCGCCGTGGTGGCCGGGCGGGTGCCGGCGGCCGAGGGTGTGTTCCGCGGGCCGCTGCACGCGTTTCCCTTCGATCATGAGGAGGGGGTCTTCCGGGTCCGCCTGGATCTGGAGGACGGCATCCTCGACTACGCCGATGACTGGCCCCGGGTCGAGGGACTGGATGCGGAAGTTGTCTTCGACGGTGCGAGCCTGGCGTCCACCCGCAACGAGGCGCGGGTGGGCAAGCTGCCCGTCAAGGATTTCGCCGTGCACATCCCGGACATGCGCGAGGGCGTGCTGAGCGTGGCGGGTGCGACAGGCCTGGATCTGGGGGAGGTGCTGCGCTTCCTGCGTGCCACGCCGGTGGCGACCCATGTCGGCCCGACACTCGAGCGTGCCACTGCATCCGGCCCCGTGGATACGACCATGCGCCTGGCGCTGCCGCTGACGGATCCCGCTGCCTGGAATCTTGATCTGCTGCTCGATGCCCGCGGTTGCCAGCTCGCTCTGGCACGGCTGCCGTTAGACCTGAAGAATGTCCGCGGGCGCGTGCGCCTGCAAAACACCCGCTTCAGTGGGGAGGGCATCCGTGCCGTCATGCTCGGCGAGCCGGTGCGCGTCAGCCTGGTGCCGGAGGCAGGTCGGGGCGGTGTGGCCCCTGCACAGCTGGTGAAGCTGGCCGGGGTGACGCCGGTGCCGCGCATCATGTCCAGCTTCAGCCTGCCCTTGCGCGAGTATCTGGACGGCAGCCTGGCGTGGCAGGCGACCGTGCGCATTCCGGAGTTGCAGGAGTCCGCGCAGGCTGCGCCGCTCACGGTGGCCATCCGTTCGGATTTGCGTGGCCTGTCGAGCAGGCTGCCCGCACCGCTGGCGAAGGATGCAGCAACGGCCTGGCCTGCGGATCTGGGCCTGGCGTTCCCGGATCACGACACCATCGATATCAATGCCCATCTGGAGCCGCCCTTGGCGGCGGCCTTGCGCCTGGTCTCCGCCGCGGGGCAGTGGCACATCGAGCGCGGGGCGCTGCATGCCGGGCCGGGGACGGTCATGCTGCCGGCGCGACGCGGCGTGGAGGTGAGCGGGCAGGTGGCGCGTTTACCCGTCAACGACTGGCTGGCGATCGGGACCGGGGGAGAGAGTGGCCACGTCCAGGGTGGCAGCAGCAGGGGCTTTCGCGACATCTTTCGCCATTTTGCGCTCGATGCCGGGCAGGCAGTCATCGCCGGCCAGGTGTTCCCCGGCGTGCAGCTCACCGCACAACGGGGCAGTGACGCCTGGCAGGTGACGGTGCGCGGCCCCAACGCGGAGGGAGATATCGTCGTGCCCTTCGACAGCGCGGCCCGGCCGCTGCGCATCGACATGAAGAGGCTTTGGCTTCTCGAGGAAGAGCCAGGCGGCACGGGCCACACGGATCCGCGCGGGCTCATGGCCATGGAGGTCAGCGTCGAGGACAGTGCGCTCGGGCGCTGGCATCTGGGCCAGCTGGAGCTGACCGCCGTACCGGCGAGTGATGGCCTGGTGGTGCAGCGGGTCACGACCCGTGCGCCCAGCTTCCAGATCCGTGGTGCGGGCAGCTGGCGTGTGAAGGGTGGAGATGCCGCCGTCCAGGAGACGCGCCTGCAGGCCACGCTGGAATCCACCGATGTGCAGGACACCCTCGGACAGCTGGGTCTCGGCTCGGCGATCAGCGGCAAGAGCGGGCGGGTCACGATGGACCTGGCCTGGCCCGGAGGGCCGTCCAGTGACTTTCTCGAGCGCGCCTCGGGGCGTCTTGGCGCGGAGTTGAAATCCGGCCAGGTCACCGAATTCGAGCCGGGTAGTGGCCGCCTCGTGGGCCTGCTCAGCGTCACTGCACTGCCGCGCCGGCTTGCACTCGATTTTCATGATGTCTTCGACAAGGGACTCAGCTTCGATGAAATCAAGGGCGATTTCAGCGTCGGTGGCGGCAGCGCCTATACCTGCAATCTCGGGGTCAGCAGTCCGGCGGTGGAGATGGCCATCGTCGGCCGCACCGATCTCGCCGGGCGGCTGTACGACCAGATGGCCGTCGTGCGCCCACAGCTCGCCACCACCGTCCTCACGGCGGGTGGTGCCGTCTTGGGTGGCCCGGTGGGCGGTGTTACGATGCTGCTGATCTCGCAGATGTTCCGCAAATCCCTCGGCAGCCTGGGTGAGTCCTACTACCGTGTTACCGGCAGCTGGGACAGGCCCGAGGTTGTCCGCGTCCAGGGCAGCGAGGTGGATGCGGCGGCTTTCAGGGACTGCGAGAAGGAAATCGGGACCGCATTGTCGAAGTCGCCGCCCGCCCCGCCGGCCTCGCCCCTCCAGCAGCGCTGAGTCATGACCATGAGAAATACCCGGCTGGCCGCCGTGCAGATGACCTCCGGTGACGATGTCACCGCCAACCTGGCCCAGGCGCGGCTGCACCTGCAGGCCGCCGCCCGTCATGGTGCGTGGCTCGCCGTGCTGCCGGAGAATTTCGCCTTCATGTCCGCGGATGAACGTTCCCGCGCCCGCATCGCGGAAGCCGATGGCAGCGGACCCATCCAGGAGTTCCTCGCTGCTGTTGCACGCGAGTGTGGCCTGTGGGTCGTCGGCGGCACCATCCCGCTGGCCAGTGCCGATCCGGCGCGTCCCTACGCGGCCTGCTGCGTCTGGGACGAGCAGGGCCAGCGCGTCGGCCGCTACGACAAGATCCACCTGTTCGATGTGCAGGTTCCCGACAGCGCCGAGGCTTACCGTGAGTCGGCACGCACCATGCCCGGCAGCGCGCCGCTGACGCTCGAGACACCCTTCGGGGCGCTGGGTGTGGCGGTGTGCTACGACCTGCGCTTTCCGGAGCTGTTCCGCGCCATGCTGGAGCGTGAGGTGAATGTCATCGCCCTGCCGGCCGCATTCACGCAGCGCACGGGCGAGGCTCACTGGCATACGCTTCTCAAGGCGCGTGCCATCGAGAACCTGGCCTATGTGGTCGCGGCCGCCCAGGCGGGTGAGCACCCGGGTGGCCGGCGCACCTACGGGCACTCGCTGATCGCGGGGCCCTGGGGTGAGGTGCTGGCGGAGGCCAGCCCGGGGCCGGGCGTGGTCACGGCCACGCTGGACCGCGGCTACCTGCAACGCCTGCGTGCGCAGTTTCCCGCGCTGAGCCACCGTCGTCTGCAGGGCACTGCGGAGCGGCAGCAGACAGTCGGGGTCACGGCATGACAACGGGGAATGCACTCGAGCAGGCACGCCATTCGCTGCTCGCGCCGGCCGGGCTGGAGGATCGTGATCTCGACCGCGCGCTGCGCAATCTGCTCCGCGGCGGTGTGGATGCGGCGGATCTGTACTTCCAGGCGTCGCGCCACGAGGGCTGGTCGCTGGAGGATGGCATCGTCAAGGAGGGCAGCCACAGCATCGAGCAGGGCGTGGGCGTGCGTGCCATTGCCGGCGACAGGACTGGCTTTGCCTATTCGGATGAGATCGTCGTGCCCGCGCTCATGCAGGCGGCCGATGCGGCAAGTGCCATTGCCCGTGCCGGACAGCAAGGTGCGCTGCAGGCCTGGAGCGTGACCCGCGGTCGCGATCTGTACCTGCCGCTGGATCCGATCCTGTCGTTGTCCGACGATGACAAGGTCGCGCTCCTGCAGCGTGTCGACCAGGCGACGCGCGCGCTCGATCCGCGCGTCAAGCAGGTGATGGCAAGCCTGGTGGCGGTGCACGAGATCATCCTGGTCTGCGGCAACGATGGCACGCTCGCCGCGGACATTCGCCCGCTGGTGCGCATGAACGTGACGGTGCTGGTGGAGGACAAGGGCCGGCGCGAGCAGGGTTATACCGGCGGTGGCGGCCGCACCGGCTTCCAGTACTTCCTCGACCAGGACCGGGCGCTGGGGTACGGCCGCGAGGCGGTGCGCCAGGCGCTCGTTGCGCTGGAGGCCGTACCGGCGCCGGCTGGCGAGATGGTGGTCGTGCTCGGACCGGGCTGGCCCGGCATCCTGCTGCACGAGGCGATCGGTCACGGCCTGGAGGGCGATTTCAACCGCAAGGGAACCTCGGCCTTCAGCAGGCGGCTTGGCGAGAAGGTGGCCTCGGAGCTGTGTACCATTGTTGACGACGGCAGCTTGCCGGGGCGGCGTGGCTCCCTCAACGTCGACGACGAGGGCACCGTCAGCCAGCGCACCGTGCTGATCGAGGGCGGGCGTCTCGTCGGTTACATGCAGGACAAACTCAACGCCCGGCTGATGGGCATGACACCAACCGGCAACGGGCGCCGCCAGTCTTTCGCCCACCTGCCGATGCCGCGCATGACCAATACCTGCATGCTGCCCGGGCCCCATGCGCCCGAGGAGATCATCGCCTCAGTGGAGCGTGGCATCTATGCACGCAATTTCGGTGGTGGCCAGGTGGACATCACCTCCGGGAAATTCGTGTTCTCGGCGAGCGAGGCCTACCTGATCGAGAAAGGCAGGCTCGGCGCGCCCATCCGCGATGCCACGCTGATCGGCGATGGCCCCTCCGTGCTGCGGCAGGTGTCGATGGTCGGCAACGACCTGAAGCTCGACGAAGGCGTGGGCACCTGCGGGAAGGAGGGCCAGTCGGTGCCCGTGGGTGTCGGCCAGCCGACGCTGCGCATCGACGGCCTGACGGTCGGCGGGACGGCCGGCATCGACTGAGTACCAAGCCGGCGCCGGCTGGTTCTTCAGCTGGCGCGCGGATCCGTATTGGCGAGCACGGTAGCGGTCTGCTTCGCCCGGTAGTTGTCGAGCGCCGCACGGATGCGCTCGTCGCCGAGCGCCAGGATCGCCGCTGCCAGCAGCGCGGCATTGATCGCACCAGCCTTGCCGATTGCGAGCGTCCCCACCGGGATGCCCGGTGGCATCTGCACGATGGAAAGCAGCGCGTCCATGCCGCCCAGGGCAGGCGAGGGCAATGGGACGCCGAGGACTGGCAGAGGTGTCTTGGCGGCTGCGCAGCCGGGCAGTGCGGCAGCCAGGCCGGCGCCGGCGATCAGCACTTTCAGCCCGCGGTCACGGGCGCTCTCGCAGTATTCGGCCATCGCGTCCGGTGCGCGATGCGCCGAGATGGCGTTGACCTCGTGCTCGATGCCGAGTGCATCGAGCGTCGCGGCGGCGTGGGACATGATCTCCCAGTCCGAGCGTGAGCCCATGAGGATGCCGACCAGTGGTTTCATGGCGCTGCGCGCCTCCGTGTGCCTGAACTGCGTGAGCGCGGCATCATACCACCGGGGGTGGGCTGGGCCAGGGTGCACGCCTGCTAGAATGCACGGCGTTTCCTTACGGCAGGCAGGCATGACGCATCAATCCGCTGGACGTGATGTCGAGGATCTCAAGGCGCGGGTCGCCGAGGTTCTTGCCCTGGCACAACGCCTCGGTGCCTCCCAGGCCGAGGCCAGCGCGAGCTTTGGCACGGGGCTGTCGGTCACGGTGCGCATGCGTGCGGTGGAGACCCTCGAGTATCACCGTGACCAGGGCATCGGTGTCACCGTCTACTTCGGCAAGCGCAAGGGCAGCGCCAGTACCACGGACCTGCGTCCGGCCGCCATCGAGGAGAGCGTGCGCAAGGCCGCCAGTCT
Source organism: uncultured Chromatiaceae bacterium (assembly GCA_964592735.1). Lineage (GTDB taxonomy): Bacteria > Pseudomonadota > Gammaproteobacteria > Steroidobacterales > QUBU01. The sequence continues at coordinate 15,843 of CAZQGA010000012.1, forward strand.
CGCGCGTTATGCAGCCGAGGATGAGTGCGCGGGTCTCGCCGATCCCGGGCGGCTCGCGCGCGAGATCCCCGACCTCGACCTCTGGCACCCGTGGTCGCTCGATGCGGGGGGCGCCATCGACCTCGCGATGCGCTGTGAAGCCGCCGCGCTGGATCACGATACGCGCATCACCAACTCCGAGGGTGCCAGCGTCACCAGTCATGATGGCGCACGGGCCTATGGCAACAGCCACGGTTTCCTCGCCGGTTATCGCGACACGAGCCATAGCCTCTCGTGTGCCGTGCTCGCCAGCCAGGCCGGGCAGATGGAGCGTGACTTCGAGTTCACCACGGCGCGTGATCCCGTCGAACTGCTGGCCGCTGGCGTGGTCGGCCGCGAAGCCGCCGCGCGTGCCGTGGCGCGGCTTGGTGCCGTGAAGCTCGGCACGCGCACGGCGCCAGTGCTTTATCCGGCCCGCCTGGCGCGGGGCCTCATCGGCCCTCTGGTCGGTGCGCTCAGTGGTGGCTCACTCTACCGCCGTGCTTCCTTCCTGCTCGACAGCCTGGGCACGCAGGTGCTCGCCGGACACCTCGACATCGACGAGCGTCCCCACCTGCCGAAAGCCCTGGCCAGCGCGGCCTATGACAACGAGGGTGTCGCCACGGTGGATCGCCGTCTGGTCGACGCCGGCGTGATCCAGGGCTACGTACTCGGCAGCTACTCGGCGCGCAAGCTCGGCATGGCGAGCACCGGCAACGCGGGGGGTACGCACAACCTGCTGGTGTCGAGCAGCGATGGTGCGGCCAGCTTCGAGGAGTTACTGCATGAACTCGGCACGGGTTTTCTGGTGACCGAGCTGATGGGCAGTGGCGTCAATCCGGTGACTGGCGACTATTCGCGCGGTGCGGCTGGCTTCTGGGTGGAAGGCGGTGTGATCCGCTATCCGGTGAGCGAGGTGACCGTCGCCGGCAACCTGCGCGATATCTACCGCGACATCGTCGCGGTTGGCAGCGACGTGGACCTGCGCGGTGGCATCCGCAGCGGCTCGATCCTCGTGCGGCAGATGGCCATCGCGGGCAGCTAGGCCAGGCCTGCGGCAGCCATCGCCGGCTATGGCGTCCCGCCTGCAGTTTCCCCGGTCGCATCAGCTGCCAGCGTGGCCAGCGTCGTCGCCCCGAGCGCGTCGTCCATGGCTGTCTCGAGACGGCTGCTGAGGGATGCCAGGGCGGCCGGCCAGCGCGGGCTCTCGCTGACGTCGGCTCCGGGCGGATGGCGCACCGCCTGCAGGATGTCCCGCAGCAGGATGTCCGCGGGTTCCCGTTGTGGCAGCAGGCCATCGCTGGCGGTGCGGGCGAGCAGGCCGGCTGCTTCCAGGCGCGCGATCACCGGGGCCAGCGTGAGACCGAACAGGCCGGTTTCGCTGGCGATGTCTGCCGGTCGCAGGGGCGTGGCGCCACTGCGGAACGCGCGCGCCACCAGAATCATCACGGCCAGTGCGGCAGTCTCCATCCGGCCGCTGCCTGTCACCTCACGGCGGTAGCCCACGCGCATGTAATCCGGATGCTGCAGGTAGAACGCAAACTGGGCGCCGGTGAGCAGGATCAGCCAGGACAGGTACAGCCAGAACAGTGCCGTAATGACGATGGCGAAGGTGGCATAGATGCTGATGGTCGTTGCGGTGTTCACCACGAAAGCCGCGAACAGCGCGCCGCTTCCGGTCCACATGATGCCGCCGGCGAGCCCGCCTGCCAGTGCGACACGCGCCCGCACCCGGGTGTTCGGCACGAACCAGTAGACCAGCGAGAAGCCCAGGCACACGAGCGCATAGGGCAGGATCTCGCCCGGCACGCCGGCGAGGGCCTCGAGCGGCGTGTCGCCCAGGGCCCGGACCAGGGCGTTGCTGCGCAGGGTGGCGATCATCGTCATGGCGGTGACCATCACCACGGGCCCCACCAGGATCACTGGCAGGTATTCGCTCGCTCGACGGCTGAAGCTGCGCGAGCGTTCCACGCGCCAGATCTGGTTGAAGCTGTTTTCCACCTGCCCGGTCATCGACAGCGCCGTGACGAACAGGAAGAGCACGCCGGCCCCGGCGAGCAGGCTGCCCTGGGCGTTGTCGACGAAGGCGATGACCCGGGCAGTGATCTCCACGCCGCGCGCACCGAGGGGCTCGAGAAAGCGGAACAGCAGGGGCTCGAGCTGGCGGTGGAAGCCGAAGGCCTTCACCACCGAGAAGCTGACAGCCAGCAGGGGCACCACGGACAACAGGGTGACATAGACCAGGCCCATGGCATGCAGCGTCAGTGGGCCGGCGATGACGTCGCGGAGCAGGACGTAGACGTAGCGCAGCAGCACGATGCCGGCGCGCGCACCAGCCGGGAGCGCCGCCAGGCGCGGATGCCAGAGCCAGCCC
>CAZQGA010000013.1:0-17210 GCA_964592735.1 uncultured Chromatiaceae bacterium
ATGAGCCCTATGGCAACGGCACCGATGCCGATGCTCACCGGGGTGTCATAGCCCTCCGGGAAAGCATCCAGCACCAGTTGCAACACGCTGTGCATCAGCGGCACGATGCCGAGCACGGCAATGAATGCGAACGCACCGACAAACGGTGGCGCGCCCAGACGCCCGATGGACAATCCCTGCTTCACTGAAGCTTCACTCATGACCCACCCCTCTTTTTGGTATCTGGACGGCGAGTATACCAATCGTCCGGGACGCAGTGCGCCTGCCACCGCCGGCAGGACACGGGCAACCCGCCATTTCTGCTAGCCTTGCCGCGCCGGGCCGCGCGGGATCGCATTGAGGGGGCTGGTGATGCGTCATAAAACACTCTGGGTCTGCCTTGCACTGCTCAGCGCACCCCTGTGGATGCAGGCTGCGCCCGCACGGACAGCAAGCGCATCCGGCGGCGCTGCAGACGCTGACATCACCACCGGAGCGCACCTGCCGAACAAGGCGCCACCGTTGCCCGCCGCCGTCGCAGCAGACCCGCCGATCGCCACCGAAAAGCCGGCCGAGGTGCGTGCCGGCGACACCGTGGTGTTCACGCTCCAGGCGGCCCGGGCCGGCCGGAGCGCTGCGCTGCGGGCCCGGTCCGCCAGCGAGGCGCTGCGTGAGGCGCTCCTCACAAATGCCGGTGACGTGCATGTCGAGCACACGGGGGCGACCTCGGTCGTCTACGTCGGCGAGCGACCCGTCGTGCAACTGACCCAGGAGGACGCCATCCTCGCCGGGGACTCCAGCCTCGCCGTGCACGCGGACCGCATTGCTGCCGGGATCCGCACCGCACTCAAGACGGAGCGCGAGCGCAGCGCCCTCGCCAGCAGCATCTTTAATGTCTCGCTCGCCGTGCTGTTTGCCGTGCTTGCCGTTTTCCTCCTGCGCCGGGCGTGGCAACTCGCCGAGCGGGCCGGCACCTGGCTCACGACCCACCCCGAACGCGTTCCGGCCCTGCGGTTGCGGACCCTGGAGGTGCTGAACCGGGCTACCGTGCGCACCAGCCTCTCGCTCGGGCTCGCGATCGGACGCTGGATCGCCCTCTTCGGCCTCGTCTATGCCTGGCTCATTGCCACGTTCTCCCTCTTCGAGGTCACCCAGGGATTCACCGGGCGGCTCACCGGTGCGCTGCTCTCGCCCCTGGCAACCCTGGCGTCGCGGATTGCCGCCGCCGTGCCACTGCTGGTGGTCGTCGTCTTCGCCCTGCTCACCCTGGCACTCGTCTTGCGCGCGGTGCAGCTCTTTTTCGCAGAAGTCGCCCGTGGCACGACCAGCATTGCCTGGCTGCCTCGTGATCTTGCGCCAGCCTTCGGCCGGCTCACCCAGATCGCCATCGTGATCCTCGCACTCGTGCTGGCGGCACCCGTCATCACCGGCAATGCCGAGGGGGCGGCGCCGCGCCTCGGCCTCATGCTGCTCGCGGCACTCGCACTGGCATCGGTACCGCTGGTGGCTTCCACGGTCGTCGGAGCCATCACCCTGTTCGGCCGCTGGCTCAGCGTTGGTGACTGGGTGGAACTCGGCGGACGTGCAGGCCGCGTCATGCAGATCAGCCTGCTCGAAACAACGCTGCGCGACGCCAGCGGCGTCGACGTGAAGGTGCCGCATCTCGTCCGCCTGTGGCAGCCCACGCGCATGCACGGCCCGGCCCGCCGGGTGACGACCACGCTGCAGATCGAGCGTGCAGTTTTGACTCCCGCGCTCGCCAGCCGCGTGGAACAGGTGCTGGCGCAGGCAGGCAGCGACGCCGTGGTCCGCCTCATCGAGGTCGGCGCGACGCACGCAACGCTGGAGCTCGGCATCACGAGCAGCGCAGCCGGGGCCGGATCGGACTGCCTGTGGGCCGCGCTGGCCGAGATCGACACAGCCCACCACCGGCAGGATTGATGCGGTGAGTCCCTATGCCATCCTGATCGGCCTGCTGGCACTCGCCTGGGCCGGAGACACCATCGCCAGATCAGACGGACGGCGCGCCCTTGGCCTCTCCTCGGGCACCGAATTCCTCCTTGCCGGCATCCTCATCGGCCCCCTGGGCATGGGGCTGATCACACGGCCGACGCTGACGGCACTTGCACCGCTGACGCTGGTGGCAGCCGCCTGGCTGGCACTGCTGGCCGGCAGCCGACTTGGCTTCACGGACGGCCGCCGCGTACCGCTGCCCCGCTTCGCGCTCGGCGTCATCCTCGGTGTGGTGGTCTTCGCGGCCTGCGCTGCGCTGGCCTGGTGGCTCGTGCCGCAGCTCCTGCCGCTGGAACCCGGCGAACGGCTCTCCATCGCACTGGGCCTGGGCTGCGCGGGCAGCGAGACGGCACGGGCGACCATCGTCTGGGGCGCGGAGCGGCTGGGCGCCCGCGGCCCACTGCACGACGCCCTGGCGGATCTCGCCGAAGCTGATGAAGTCGTCCCGCTCATCGGCCTCGCCCTGCTCTTCGCATTCGGCTCACAGACAGATGGCACGATGCTGCATGCGGCCCCGCTCCTGGCACTGGCAGCCACCCTGGGCCTCGGCATGGTCCTTGGTACCCTGGCAGCCCTGCTCACGCGCATCGAGGTCCGCATGGCCGAGCGCTGGGGGATCCTGCTTGGCGCCGCACTGCTCGGTATCGGTTTTGCGGCCGGGCTGAACCTGTCAGCACCTGCCGTACTGCTGGCGGTGGGCGTCAGCCTGAACCTGCTGGCGAAGGACGGCCCGGCGCTACGCACCATGCTCGCCTCCACGACACGGCCAGTCCTGCTGCCCGTGGTTGCGCTCGCCGGCGCACACCTGGACCTGCGTGACGGCAACGTACTCTGGCTCGCAATGGCGCTGGTGCTGGTGGCACGCCTGGCGGTGAAGTTGCCGGTCCTGGCAGCCCTGCGCTCCCATCTCGCCCCACCGGCGACACCCTCGCCCTGGGTGGGTACAGCGCTGATGGCAAGCGGCCCGATCACCATCTGCGTCGGCCTGACCGTCAGCGTGGGCTTCCCGGGCCTGGTGGGCCGGCTCGTGCTCGGCGCCTGCATCGCCTCCGTCGTGGCCGGCGAACTGCTGGGGCCGCCCGCACTGCGCCGTGAGCTCAGGCACGCCGGGGAGTGGCAGCCACCTGCATCTGCTGGCGGCATGCCACGCCCGGAGGCCCCATGAGCGCTGCCGCCAAGCCCTGGACGAGCCGCTCGCTGCAACTGCTGATGCTGCTCGGCACACTCGGCCTGGCCTGGGCCGCGCAGCAGGCGATGCCGGGGCCGCCCGGCGTGCTCGCGGCCATCGGCGGGCTCGGCCTGCTGCTGCTCGCCGGCACGCTGTCCAGTGAATTGCTCGAGGTCGTCGGCCTGCCGCATCTCACCGGCTACCTGCTGGCAGGCATCCTCGTCGGCCCGCACGTGCTCAATCTCGTCGGACATGACACCGTCGAACACCTGGGCGTGCTCAACGAACTGGCACTTGCACTCATCGCCCTGGCGGGCGGCGCGGAACTGCGCATCGACATCCTCAAGCGCGTGGTCCGCAGCCTCCTCTGGGCCCATGCACTGCACATCGCCGGCATCATCGTTTTCGTCGGTGGCACCTTCCTCCTGCTGCAGTCGCAGCTGCCCTTCCTCGAAGGCCTGACACCGCTCGCCACGGTGATGGTGGCGCTCCTCTGGACCGTGCTCGCGACCACACGCAGCCCCTCGGCAGTGCTTGGCATACTCGCACAACTGCGTCCAAAGGGACCACTCACCGACATGACACTGGCCTTCGTCATGTCCTCGGATATCGTCGTCATCATCCTGCTTGCCGTGGTCATGGCCGTCGCCCGCCTGGGCATCGACCCGGCAGCCGGCTTCGAACTCTCGGCATTCACCGAGGTGGGCCACGAACTGCTCGGCAGCACCGCGCTCGGCACGACGCTCGGCATCGTGCTGGCGGTCTATCTGCGTTTCGGCGGCCGCAATCTGCTGCTCGTGCTGGTCGCACTCGGGCTGCCGATGACCGCGCTCCTCAAGTACATCCACCTCGACCCGCTGCTGTCCTTCATGGTCGCCGGCTTCGTGGTGCAGAATTTTTCGGCGGGCGGTGACAAGCTGCTGCACTCCATCGAGCAGACGGCGGCAATCGTCTTCGTCGTCTTCTTTGCCACGGCCGGCGCGCATCTCGACCTGCCCGGCTTCGCCCGCATCTGGCCTGTTGCCCTGGCACTGGCTGGCGTGCGCATCGCCGTCACCATCGTGGCAGCACGCACCGCAAGCCGGATCGCCGGAGACGCGCCCATCATCCACCGCTGGGGCTGGTCTGGCCTGGTATCGCAGGCTGGCCTTGCCCTCGGCGTGGCCCTGGTGATCGTACGGGAGTTCCCATCCTTCGGTGACGGCCTGCGCACCCTGGCGATCGGCGTCATCGGCATCAACGAATTGCTGGGCCCCGTGCTCTTCAAACTCGGCCTCGATCGCGCCGGGGAATCGCAGCAGGGGCGGGGATAATCGCCAACGAGCGGTTGCCTCGCACCCGGCCGGCAGGGGCAAATGACCATGGCTGACCCCGATAGCCGATAATGGCCGCCATCTATGCCGCGAACCTGGCTGAGGATGCTGCCGGCAATGGCGATGGCACTGGCCTTCGCCATTGCCCTTTTTGTATTGCACCGGCTCAGTGGCGAACTGCATCTGCGGGATGTCCTGGCAGCAGCCGGCGGCATCGAGCCGCGTGCCATCGGCAGTGCCGCGCTCCTGACAGCGGCCAGCTATGCGACGCTGACGCTCTACGATGTGCTCGCTCTGCGGCAGACGGGCAACCGGCTGCCCTATCGGCAGGTTGCCACCACCTCCTTCATCGCCTACGCCTTCGGGCACAACGTGGGCCTGGTGAGTTTCTCCTCCGGCGCCATCCGCTACCGCCTGTATTCCATCGCCGGACTGGGTGCAGCAGAAATCGCCCGGGTCATCGTCCTGTGTGCGCTGACCTTCTCGCTGGGTGCCGGCCTGCTGATGGGCATCTCGCTCATCGTCGATGCGGGCAACGCCGCCTCGCTGTTGCACGCCTCCCCCGTCGTCTCTGAACTGCTGGGCGGACTGGTCCTGGTCCTCGTTGCCGGCTGGGTCGGCCTGACGGCCTGGCGCCGCCGGCCACTGACGCTCGCCGGCTGGTCGCTGCCGCTGCCCGCCTGGCCGGTGACCCTGGCCCAGATGGCGGTCTCGACGGCCGACCTGCTGTTCGCCTGCAGCGTGCTCTACATCCTGCTGCCCGAGGCCGCGGCGCCCGGCTTCATCACGTTTGCCGGCCTCTACATGGTGGCGCTGGTCGCCGGGGCGGTGAGCACCGTGCCGGGCGGCCTGGGCGTGTTTGAATCGATGATGCTGCTGCTCCTGCCCGATGCGCAGTCCGGCCCCCTGCTCGGCGCATTGCTGGCCTATCGGGTCATCTACTACGCACTTCCCTTCCTGCTGGCCATCACGCTGCTCAGTGCCTTCGAAGCCTGGCGCCAACGCCGTCGCGCCCGGGTCGCATGGCGATGGACGCGCCGCTCGCTGGATTTCGTGGTGCCTCCGGCCATGGCAGTGCTGGCCTTTGGCGCCGGGGTGATCCTGCTCCTGTCCAGTGAAACACCCGCGCTCGCCGGGCGCATCGAGTTGCTGGAGGATTTCCTGCCTTTGGCGGTGCTGGAAATCTCGCACCTCGCCGGCAGTGCCATTGGCGTCGCGCTGCTCGTCCTCGCCCGCGGCCTGTACCACCGGCTCGATGCGGCCTGGCACCTGATGCTCTGGCTGCTTGGTGCAGGCATCGTCGCCTCGCTGCTGAAGGGGCTCGACTACGAGGAAAGCCTCGTACTGCTGCTCGTGCTGCTCGCACTCTACGCAACACGCGAGCAGTTTTACCGGCGTGCCTCACTACTCGCCGAGCCGCTGGAGCCCCGATGGCTCGCCACCGTGGCCATGGCCATCGGCGCCTCGATCTGGATCGGCCTGATCGCACACCGGGAAATCCCCTACCAGCACGAGCGCTGGTGGCAGTTTGCCTTCGACGCCAACGCACCGCGCATGCTGCGGGCGAGCCTGGTGGCCGTACTGGGCCTGGGCGTGGCGGCGGCCTATCGCCTGCTGCAGCCCGCACGCCAGGCCGCGACCGCACCAGACGCCGGCGATCTCGAACGGGTCGCCACCGTGCTCGGCGAAATCGAAGCGCCCACCGGCAACCTGGCCCTGCTCGGCGACAAAAGCCTGCTGTTCAGCGAATCGGGCAGGGGCTTCGTGATGTATGGCATCTCCGGCCACAGCTGGATCGCCATGGGTGACCCGGTGGCCTCCGCCACGGAACGCGGTGAGCTGATCTGGCGCTTCCGGGAGCTCTGCGACCGCCAGGGCGGGCGCTGCGTGTTCTACGAGGTGGCAGGCGACAACCTGCCGGGCTACGTCGACGCCGGCCTGTCGCTCAGCAAGCTCGGCGAGGAAGCGCGTGTGCGGCTGGCCGGATTCACGCTCGAGGGCAGTGCGCGGGCCCACCTGCGCCAGGCGCGGCGCAAGGCGGAACGCGAAGGCGCAAGCTTCCGCATGATCCCTGCCACGGAAGTGCCGGCACTGCTGCCGGCCATGCAGCGCGTATCCGATGACTGGCTGGCGGCCAAGGCCGCGGCCGAGAAGGGTTTCTCGCTCGGTTATTTTTCGACGGACTATCTGCGCCGGTTCCCCTGCGCCGTGGTCGAACGCGGCGGCGAGCTCGTCGCCTTCGCCAACCTCTGGGCGGGAGCGCAGGGTATGGAGGCTTCGGTGGACCTCATGCGGCACTCGCGGGCAGCACCCAACGGCATCATGGATTACCTGTTCGTGGAAATCATGCTCTGGTGCCAGACGCAGGGTTTCCAGTGGTTCAGCCTCGGCATGGCGCCACTCGCCGGATTCGAGGCCCACCGCCTCGCCCCGCCCTGGCACCGGCTTGGGCGGCTGGTCTACCGCTACGGCGAGAACTTCTACAACTTCGAAGGCCTGCGCCAGTACAAGGAAAAATTCCTGCCCGAGTGGCGCCCACGCTATCTCGCCGCGCCGGGCGGCATGGCCCTGCCTCGTGTACTGCTCGATGTGACGACCTTGATTTCCGGCGGCATCGGCGGGGCCATCGGCAAACCGGCCGGTGGGCACACAGGAGCACAGACCGATGCCTAGAATCCGGACCGCCCTGCCCGCGCTGCTGATGCTGCTCTTTGCCAGCCTGCAGGCACTCGCCGCCGGGCCAACCCTGGCGTTCGGCCGCCTTGGCAGCGTGCAACTCTACGAGCCACCCGGCCCACCGCAACAGCTGGTGCTGTTCATTTCCGGTGACGGCGGCTGGAATCACGGCGTGATCGAGATGGCCCGGCATCTCGCCGACCGCGGCGCGCTGGTGGCTGGCATCGACATCGTCCGCTGGGGCGAGACCCTGCGCCAGACGAGCGAAGGCTGCATCTACACGGCCGGCGACCTCGAGGACCTGGCCCACGCCCTCGAACAACGCCATCGCTTTCCGGCCTACATCAATCCATTGCTCGTCGGCTATTCCTCCGGCGCCACGCTCGCCTACACCTCACTGGTCCAGTCCCCGCGCGGCACCTTCAAGGGCGCCTTGAGCCTCGGCTTTGGCCCCGGTCTGCCCTGGCCGAAACCGATGTGCCGGGGCAGCGGTGCCGGCCTGGATGCCGTACCCGCCAAACCGCAGGGCTTTTCATTCCAGCCGCAGCCGGAACTGCGCGATCCCTGGCTCGTGCTCCACGGCAGCCGCGATGAAGTTGCTGACATCGCCACCACGCGCGGCTTCGTCGCGCGGATCCCGGCCGCACGGCTCATCGAACTGCCGAAGGTGGGCCATGGCTTCCGCGTGGAGGCGAATTACCTCGACCAGTTCTTCGCCGCCTACGACGAACTCACCCGCCCAGCGGCTCCCACGCCCGCTGTGCCAGCGCCAGCCGTGTCGGGCAACGCAGGTGTCACGGACCTGCCACTGGTGGAGGTGCCCGCCACCGGCAATCCACGCGGGGAACTGGCGATCATGCTCTCCGGCGATGGCGGTTGGGCCGGTCTCGACCGGGAACTCGGCGACGTGCTGGCGGCGGCCGGCATCCCGGTGGTGGGCTGGGACTCGCTGCGCTACTTCTGGAAGGCACGCACGCCCGAGGGCGCCGGCGAAGACCTCGATCGAATCATCCGCCACTACCTCGCCGCCTGGGGCAAGACGCAGGTCATCCTCGTCGGCTACTCCTTCGGTGCCGACACGATGCTGCCCATGATGAACCGGCTGCCGGCGGCGACGCACTCACGCGTCGCGCTGCTCGCGCTCCTGGCCCCCGGACGCACGGCGAGCTTCGAATTCCACCTCAGCGACTGGGTGGCAGGCAACGGCAAGGGCCTGCCACTGCTGCCGGAGGCCGGGCGCCTGCGGGGCACGAGCCTGCTCTGCCTCTACGGCAGCAAGGAAGACGACGCGCTGTGCCCTGACCTCAAGGGCCCCGGCATCCACAGCGTGAAGCTGCCCGGTGGCCACCACTTCGATGGCAACTACGCCGCCCTGGGGCGCGAGATCCTGCGGAGGGTGCCGACAGCGGCCGAGTGAGTTATCGGCTGTCTTGAGCCGGGCAGCCGCTCCGGGCAAGCTGCCGCGGTGAATACGCAGCCGCCCACCACCCCGCAACTGGCGATCCACGCCCGGGGGCTCACCAAGGTTTATCGCAGCGGTGAAGTCGAGGTGCATGCCCTGCGCAGCGTGGACCTCGACCTCGCCATGGGTGAACTCGTCGTGCTGCTCGGCCCTTCCGGCAGTGGCAAGTCGACGCTGCTCAATATCCTGGGCGGCCTCGATGCGGCTTCCAGTGGCAACGCCAGCTTCCGCGACCAGGTGTTGACCGGCATGGATGACCGCGCGCTCACCCGCTACCGGCGCCACCACGTCGGCTTCGTCTTTCAGTTCTATAACCTCATCCCGAGCCTGACCGCGCTTGAGAATGTCGCACTCGTCACCGAAATTGCCGCCAACCCGATGCCACCGGAGGAAGCGCTCAGGCTGGTCGGCCTCGGCGCCCGCCTGCACCACTTCCCCGCCCAGCTCTCCGGCGGCGAGCAACAGCGCGTGGCGATCGCGCGTGCCATCGCCAAGCGGCCGGACATCCTGCTCTGCGACGAACCGACCGGCGCCCTCGACAGCGAGACCGGTGTGCTGGTGCTCGAAGCCATCGAACGCATCCACGCGGAACTGGGCACCACCACCGTGCTCATCACCCACAATGCCGTGATTGCGGACATGGCCGATCGCGTCCTGGTGATGGGCGACGGCCATATCCAGGAGGAACGCCGCCCGGAGCGGCGGCGCACGGCACGGGAACTCTCGTGGTAGGGCTGCCATGCGGCCGCTGAACCGCAAGCTGCTGCGCGACCTCTGGCGCCTGCGCGCACAGGTCCTCGCCATCGCCCTGGTCATGGCTTCCGGCGTCGGCCTCATGTGCATGTCGCTCACTTCGATCGAGGCGCTCAGCGACACCGCCGAGGCCTACTACGACCGCTATCGCTTCGCGCAGGTCTTCGCCAGGGTCCACCGGGCACCCGAACACCTCGCCGGGCGCATCCGCCTCATCCCCGGGGTCGAGTCGGTCAGCACGCGCGTGGTAAAGGGAGCCGTGCTCGACATCGGGGGCTTCGACGAGCCCGTCATCGGACAACTGGTGTCCCTGCCAGCCGACACCGGCAGCGCGCTGAACCGCGTGGCGATCACCCGTGGACGCATGCCACGCGCCACCGGCGAGGCCGTGCTCGCCGAACCCTTTGCCGAAGCCCACGGCCTCGTGCCCGGATCGAAGCTGCGCGCCATCATGAACAGCCACTGGCAGGAATTGACCGTGGTCGGCCTGGGGCTTTCCCCGGAATACGTCTATACCATCGGCCCCGGCGCGCTGATGCCCGATGACCTGCGCTACGGCGTCATCTGGCTCGACGAGAAGGCGATGCAGGCCGCGTATGACCTCGACGGCGCCTTCAACGACGTTTCGGTGACGCTCCTGCACGGCACCAGCCCCGGCACCGTCATCACCCGCATGGACGAGATGCTCGCCCGCTACGGAGGCGTCGGCGCCATCGCGCGCAAGGACCAGCTCTCCAACTGGTTCCTGATGAACGAGATCGAGCAGCTGAAATCGCTGGCAAGCATCCTGCCGACGATCTTCCTCGCCGTCGCCGCCTTCCTCACCAACATGGTGCTCTCGCGCCTCATCGCCGTGGAGCGCAGCGAGATCGGGCTGCTGAAGGCTTTCGGCTACCCGGATAGTGGGATTGCCTGGCACTACGTGAAACTCGTGCTCGGCATCGGTGTCGTTGGCATCGTGCTCGGCTGTGCGCTCGGCTGGTGGCTCGGGCTGACCAACACGCGCCTGTACGCCGAGTTCTACCGCTTCCCCTTCCTGCTTTACTCGCCCAGCCCGGCACCCTTCCTGCTGGCCAGTGTGGCCAGTCTCGCCGCGGGCCTGATCGGTGCGCTCGGCACCGTGCGCCAGGCGGCCGCGCTGCCACCGGCGGAAGCGATGCGCCCACCCGCCCCACCCCTGTTCCGCCGCACGGGACTCTCACGCTGGCGGCTGTTCCGTGCCATGGATCAGCCGAGCCGCATCCTGCTGCGGCAGATCGGCCGCTGGCCGGCACGCTCCTTCGCCACCAGTGTCGGCATCGGCATGGCAGTGGCGGTGCTCGTCAGCTCCATGATGTGGATGGATGCCATCAACCACATCGCCGACGTCTACTTTCTGCAGGCGCAGGGCCAGGACATCACCGTTGGCTTCGCCGACCCGCGTTCCCGCCAGGTGGAACGTGAACTCGGCCGGCTCGACGGGGTGCTCACCACCGAGCCGCTGCGCGTGGTACCGGCCCGGCTGCGCTTTGGCCCCCGCGAGGAACGCCAGGCCCTGCAGGGCGTACCCGCCCACCAGGAACTGCAGCATGTGTTCGACGCCTCGGGCCATGCGCTCGACATGCCGCCCGACGGACTGGTGATCTCGACCATGCTGGCCGGGATGCTGGCGGTGAAGGCCGGCGATGTGATCACCGTGCAGGTACTGGAAGGCCGCCGCCCGGTACTGCGCATCCCGGTGGTGGCCAGCTTCGAGACCTACATCGGCAGTCCGGCCTACATCGACATCGACGCGCTCAACCGGCTGATGCGTGAACAGGACAGCGTCACCGCGGTCCACCTGCGCCTGGACGCCAGCCGCCGGCTCGAGGTGTTCCGCAGGCTGAAGGAGATGCCGCAGATCAGCTTCGTCACACTCAAGGACGCGGCCGTGCGCACCTTCCACGACACCCTGGCCCGTACGCTTTTGATATACGTCTCTTTTTTCGTGGTGTTCGCCTGCACACTCGCCTTCGGCGTGACCTACAATGCCGCGCGCATCGCCCTTTCCGAACGCGGACGGGAACTGGCGACGCTGCGCGTGCTGGGCTTCACGCGGGCGGAGATCTCCTACATCCTGCTGGGGGAGGTGGGGCTGCTTACGTTCGTCGCCCTGCCGCTCGGCTGTTTCACGGGTTACCTCATTGCACGGATCATGGTCACGTCCTTCACCACCGAGCTTTTCCGCATCCCGCTGGCCATCCAGGCCTCCACCTATGCGGTGGCCATGCTCATTGGCCTCGGCGCGACGTTGCTGTCGGCATTCCTGGTCCGCCGCCGGGTGGACCGTCTCGACCTTATTGCCGTGCTGAAGACGCGGGAGTAACCCATGCCTACGGCGACCCAGCGCCGCCTTGCCCTCTGGCTGCCCATCGCAGCAGTCACCGCCGTGGTCATCCTCTGGCTCGCGTGGCCACGGGCCGTGGCGGTGGACTTTGCCCGCGTGGTCACCGGACCCATTGAGGTGTCGGTCAGCGACGAGGGCGAGACCCGCTTGAAGGATGTGTACCAGGTGTCGGCGCCCGTACCGGGATTCATGCGGCGCATCGCCTTGAAGGCTGGTGATGCCGTGATTGCCGGCCAGACCGTGATCGCCCGCATCGAACCGAGCGACCCTGCTTTCCTCGACCAACGCAGCGCAACGGAGGCGCGCGCCAGCGTACGAGCCGCCGAAGCCGCACAGGCCATCGCCGCAGCCACCGTTGAGCGCGCTGCTGCCGAACTTGATTTCGCCGCTGCGGAGCTGCGCCGGTACCAGGCACTCGCAGCTGCCCACACCGTCTCGGCCAGCGACCTGGACGCCGCAGCCCGCCGCGCCCGTACCGCTGGTGCAGCCCTGGATGAGGCCCGGGCCGGGCTTCGGGTGCGCGACGCCGAGTTCGCCCAGGCCCGCGCCCGCCTGCTGGCGCCGGATCTCGCGCAGCGCCGGCGTGACGCCGACTGTGATTGCGTCAATGTATTCTCGCCCGTCAGCGGCAGCGTGCTGCGGGTCCTGCAGGAAAGCGAAGGCGTGATCGGCGCCGGGCGAATGTTGCTCGAACTGGGCGATCCGGTGAACCTCGAAATCGTCACCGACCTGCTTTCAACCGAGGCAGTGAAGGTTCGTCCCGGCCAGGCCGTGAAGATCGAAGCCTGGGGCGGTACGGGCACGCTCGCCGGCCGCGTGCGTCGCGTCGAACCCTTCGGCTTCACCAAGGTGTCGGCGCTCGGCATCGAGGAACAGCGCGTCAACGTCATCATCGACTTCACCGACCCGCCGGCGCGCTGGCAGCAACTCGGCCACGGCTACCGCGTCGAGCCGCGCATCATCCTTGCCGCCGCAGAAAAGGTACTGAAGCTGCCGCGCGCAGCCCTGTTCCGCGACGGCGACAACTGGGCCGTCTTCATCAACGACCACGGTCGTGCACGGCTCCGCGTCGTCCAGCTTGGCCTGGAAACCGGCCTGGAAGCGGAGGTGTCCGGCGGCCTCAGCGCCGGAGACGAGGTGGTCCTCCAGCCGGGTGAGCGCGTGGCACCCGGCACGCGCGTGAAGGCGCGCGGCTAGCCTGGCCGGAACCGCCAGGCATGCAGCAACGGCATCGCAGCCGTTCTAGAATGACCGCATGGATGATTCCTCACGCATCGAAGCGCTCGAATTCAAGTGTGCCTACCTTGAGCGCAGCACCCAGGAACTGAGCGACGTGCTTGCGCGCCAGCAGCAGGAGCTCGATCGTGCCTGCGCCCGCATCGAGGACCTTGCGCAACAGATCGAGGCGCTCAACATGGCCCTGGAGGGTCCCGGTGCCCCGCCGGACCCGCGCGCGGAAATCCCGCCGCACTACTAGGCGGCGCACCCGGTACTGGCCCTCGTCGCAGGCACGCCGCCGCTGGTGGCGCCGGCTGCGGCGGCTGCCGCCGGGGTTGCAGGCCGTAACCATCCTGCTGGTGCTGGTGGCTGCCGCGCTCCTGGTCAATGTCCTCTACCAGGTCGTTCGCAAGCCCACCGAGCTGTTCTTTCCGGTCGCCGGCACGCTCCACAAGACGCCGGCGGAAACCTGGCGCGCGTACGGGCCGATCTTCCTCAAGCACGCCACCGCAACGATCACGCCGGAGTTTCTCGCTGCGCTGGCCCAGGCCGAAGCCTCGGGCAACCCGGTGGCGCGCACCTACTGGCGGGTGTCGCTGCGCCAGCGCGACCCGTTCAGCATCTACCGGCCCGCCTCCAGTGCAGTGGGCATGTACCAGATCACCGATGGCACTTTTGCGCAGGCCCGCCGCTATTGCGTACATCGCCACACCGTCGTGGCGGATGGGCCCTGGAACGACCCGCGCAGTTGCTGGTTCAACGGGCTGTACTTCCGTGTCATCCCGAGCCATGCGGCGGAGATGACCGCGGCCTGGCTCGATCGCCAGGTCAACGCAATCCTCATCCGCCAGCGCCCTGCACACGCCTCCCTCGCTCACCGGCAGGACGTGGCGACGCTTGCTCACCTGTGTGGCCCCGGCATTGCCGAAGCCTATGTGCGCAACGGCTTCAGGGTCATGCGTGGCCAGCGTTGCGGCGACCACGACCCCGGGGTTTATCTCGCCCGTGTCCGCGGGCTGATGGTGCAGTTCGGAAAATTGCGGGCTGCCAGCCTGCGCTGAGAACCTGCCCGCATCCTGCGGTGGCCCGCCGGATGCGGGCAGTGCATCAGGTCCACTGCGACCAGTCGTGACGGTTCTCGGCAACGTGGAACAGCGCGGCGAGGACACGCCGGTCGAACTGTCCGCCAGCGCCATGCATCAATTCATCGAGCGCACCCTGCACGGAAAGCCCCTGGCGGTACGGGCGCGGGCTCAGCAGGGCAACGAAGGCATTGGCGACCGCGAGCACCTGGCCGGCCAGCGTGATGCGCTCGGCAGCCAGCCCGCGCGGGTAACCACGGCCATCGGGGCGCTCCTGCTTCTGGGCGATGATGTCCACCACCGGACCGTCGAACTGCAGCCCGCGCAGCAATTCCAGCCCGTGGTCGACATGCTGCTGCAACAGCAGCTGCTCCTCGGGCGTCAGCGGGCTGTCCTTCGCGAGCAGTTCCACCGGGATCATGATCTTGCCAATGTTGGCCAGGCTCGCCGCAAGGGTCAGGGTGCTGCGCTCCTGGTCGCTGAAGTCAAGCTCCCGTGCCAGCGCATCGGCGACCTCGGTCATGCGCTGGGCATGGTTGGCCGAGTATGGATCGTGCCGGTCGACGACGCCGACCAGCGTCAGCACCAGCCGGTGCAGCATGTCGGTGCTGCGCTGGTTGGCCTGCTGGATCTCGGAGATGTCACCCAGCACGAGCAGCACCAGATCACGTTCTTCACCGATGCGATGCACAGGGATGAAGCTGGCGCGGAAACTGTGTACGGCTTCCCTCCGCGGCCATTGCACCAGGCGCTGGATCCTGCCGCCGTGCTGGCGGACCTGCTCGAGCCCGTCCATGACCTCGGCCTGGACACCCTGCGGCAGCAGGCCGGCCAGCGTGCCACCCAGCATGGAGCTGATGGTGGTACCGACAGCCTCGGCAGCAGCCAGGTTGGTAAAGAGCACACGGTTGTCGGCCGAAACGAGCACGGTCAGCACATCGAGACTGTCGGTAATCGTATGCAGGAGATCAGTCTGTCGTTGCAGCCGGTTCGCCTTGTCGATGAGCTCGCCGGCATGGTGACGCGCACGCACGCCACTGCCATGGGCCCAGGCGGCCACGGCAATGGCGATGACCGAGAAAAGTGCCAGCGAGAGGGCCACCAGCAGGAAGCGACGGCGTTCGTCGGCGAGACTGAGCGCCTGGGCGGCGTTGACCTGCTGTGCCAGCACCCAGCCCTGCCCGGCGATCGGCCGACTCACCTGGAGCACTGGATCGCCGCGGTAATTGCTCGCGGCAACGAAACGTCCGGGCGCGGCAACTGCTGCCACCTCGGCAGGCTCGGCCTGGCCCAGGGGCCAGGTTCGGCGCAGCGGCCGGGCGCCATCGCGGGTCGGCGAGAGCAGGACCACTTCCTCGCCACGTTTCTCCAGCAGCAGCGATTCACTGTCCTCGGAAAAGTCCGGCCCGCGGGTCAGCAGGGGATAAAGATCCGCGGCTGCAGAGCGGATGGCGAGCAGCACGCCAAGCGGCCGTCCTTCCCCATCACCCGCAGCACCCGGCACCGTCGCAATGGGCAGCGCCTGGACCAGCACCGCCTGGTCCTCGGCATCCGCCATGAGTTGCACGATGCGGCTGCCCGGGTTCGCCAGCGCCCGCCGGGCCACATCCGCATAAGTGGCAGCGGGATCAAGCAGCCCCGGCGTGGACACCACCGGCCTGAGGCCGGCATCCAGGATGGCCAGGCCCGACCTGCGCGGCTGCGGCAGGTTGGCTGGAATGCGGGCGAGGTCATCGCCACCGTAGCCGTAATGCCCGGCGGCACCCAGGAGAAGGTTGCGCAGATACCCGATCGAACCGGCCTCCTCACCCGCCGGCTCCCCACCAGCCGATGCATGGCCGCCCGCCTGCCACAGATAGAAGCGCAGGGAGGCGTTCCCGGCCAGTTCCTCGAGATTGCGCCGGTCGGTGGCGAGCAGGCGCGTGACCGCATCAGCCTTGGTATCGGCCACCAGGCCGAGCCGTGTCTCCCATTGCAGCAGGTCGCGCTGCTTCTCCTCACCGATGTAGGCATTGATCAGGAAGGCGCCCACGCCCACCAGCACGGCCAGCAAGGCAGAGGCCGTGGCAATGGAAGCGCGCGAGGCGGTGCTCATGCCCCCCCCCGGCCGGCGGGAGAATGGATCCACCAGCCGTGCTCGTTGATGGAATAGACCGGTGCGTAGTGCACCACCTGCCGGTGGGGCAGCACCCCGCGCACCTGGTTGTCGAGGACGAGGATGTCGCTACCCCGGCCCACGGCGAGCACGGCGTGGGGCACCCGCAGGTTGGTGTCCTGCACCACGACGATGCGCATCTCTGCCTCCGGGTAGCCCAGCCAGCGCAAGGAAAAATACTTGGTGATGGCATAGTCCTCGCAGTCCCCGCCGTTGGTAAGGAACTCGCGGGGGATGGCCCAGTAGTCCTCGACGCCGTAGTTGTCGAAATCGAGCATGTAGGCCATCTCGTTGGCGTAGCGGTTCACCTCGCGCAGCTGTTCGGCCGGCGGGCGGTTGCGCAATCCGTCGAGGAACCCGAGCCAGCGGGCCATGTGGCAGCGGTTGATGCGCCGTTCACCGCAATCGCCATCACGCAGGTTGTCGCGCAACTGTCGCTCGAGGGCCTGCAGCCATTGCGGGAACGCCTCGATGCCATCCTGGGCGGACTGGCGGTAACCGAAAAGGTCCGGCGCAAAAGCGCTGGCCGGGCTGCTGCCAATGCCCAGCAGCAGCACCAGACCGACGACCGGGAGCGCCCGGGCCGCTACACGGCGGAACTGCGACATGGTTGGTTGAGCCGCTGAAGAGGAACCCGTAGTATCCCGCAGCCGTCGACTCCATAACAACAGCTTATGAAAAACCAGTCACGCCATTTCCCGCGTCTCCATGCCCTGCTGCTCGCGCCTCTGGCGCTGCTGCCGCTGCTGACGCCGGGTGCGGCAAGGGCTGCCGATGCCATCCAGGAGCAATTCGATTCGGCCCTGCGCGCGATCGAAAGCGATCACCTGCTGACTGCACGGCAGACCCTGCAGGACCTGCTCGCCGGCAACCCGAGCCTCAACCGCGCCCGGCTGGAACTGGCACGGGTGTACTACCTCTCCGGGGACTATTCACAGGCCCGCGCCGAGGCCCGGCGCGTCCTCGACGAACCGACCACGCCGCCGCAGGTGCGCACCACGGTGCTGGCCTTCCTCGCCCAGATCG
>CAZQGA010000014.1:0-17170 GCA_964592735.1 uncultured Chromatiaceae bacterium
GACGGGCGCCTGCATGTCGCGCTCGCCCAGCAGCTGGGCAATCGAGCGCTCCGCTTTCAGTGTGCTGATGAACTTCATGGCCCCTGGGACAGTTCCCTTTCCATGCGCGCGCCCACCACGGCCACCCACTGCCGCAGGTTATGTCACTCAAAATGCGTCGTGTGAAACCGTGCCGGCCGGATTATGCCATATGGGCTGACCGCAGCCGCCGGCTGACCCGGGGCCGCCGCCGGACGCACCCGCGCCATTCAGCTACAATGTGGCCGGTCAAGCCTTCCACATACTGTTAACAACGTCACGAATCATGCCGGATTTACCTGTAGCTGCCATCGAGCGGGCCGTGGCGGGCGTAACCGTCGCTGCCCTGGGTACTGACCTGGAGACGCTGGGAGCCGAAGTTGCGGTTTCGGGCGACGAGGGCGCGGTTGCTGTGCGCATCTGCCTGGGATTCCCGGTCGCGAGCCTGCGAAAGGAACTGGTGGCAGCCGTCGAAAAGGCAGTGAGTGAACTGCCGGGCACGCCGCGGGCCCGCGTCAGCGTGGAGGCGTCCATCCGTGCCCATACGCCCCAGGCCAACCTGCGACCGCTGCAGCGCGCGCGCAATGTCATTGCCGTGGCGTCCGGCAAGGGGGGGGTCGGCAAGTCGACGACGACCGTGAACCTGGCCCTGGCGCTTGCTGCCGAGGGTGCGCGGGTCGGCGTGCTCGATGCGGACGTCTACGGGCCGAGCCAGCCGCGGATGCTGGGGCTCTCGGGCCAGAAACCGGAGAGCCGCGACGGCAAGACGTTCGAGCCGCTCACTGCTCACGGTATCGAGGTCATCTCCATTGGCTTCCTTGTCGACCAGTCCTCGCCGGTAATTTGGCGTGGCCCCATGGTGACGCAGGCCATCACGCAGCTCAGTTTCCAGACCAATTGGCATGACCTCGACTACCTGCTGGTGGACCTGCCGCCGGGTACCGGTGATACACAGCTCACGCTGAGCCAGAAGGTGCCGCTTGCGGGCGTCATCATCGTCACCACGCCGCAGGAAATCGCCACCGAGGTGGCGCGCCGCGGGCTGAAGATGTTCGAGAAGGTTGGTGTGGCGGTGCTCGGTGTCGTCGAGAACATGAGCAGTTTCATCTGCCCGCATTGCGGCCATGAAGAGTCGCTCTTCGGCGCCGGCGGCGGCGAGAAGCTGGCGGCGGAGTGTGGTGCGCCGCTGCTCGGCAAGGTGCCGCTCAACGGCGTGATCCGCACGCAGACCGATGCCGGACAGCCGCCGCTGGTGGCAGATCCGGATGGCCCGGTGGCACGGCGCTACCGCGAGATTGCGCTTCGGGCTGCTGCGACGCTGGCGCGCCGGCCGTCCGTCCAGTAGAGCTGGTTTTTCCCGATTCCGACAAAGGTATCCGATGACCATCAGGTCCGACCGCTGGATCCGCCGCATGGCGGAGCAACACGGCATGATCGAACCGTTCGAGGCCGGGCAGGTCCGTGAGGTCGCCGGCCGGCGCGTGATCTCCTATGGCACCTCGAGCTACGGCTACGACGTGCGCTGCGGAAACCACTTCAAGGTGTTCACCAACATCAACTCCACCATCGTCGATCCGAAGGCCTTCGATCCCTCGAGCTTCGTCGACATGGAGAGCGAGGTGTGCATCATCCCGCCGAATTCCTTTGCGCTTGCGGCCACGGTGGAATACTTCCGCATCCCGCGCAACGTGCTGACGGTTTGCCTCGGCAAATCCACCTACGCGCGCTGCGGCATCATCGTCAATGTGACGCCGCTGGAGCCGGAGTGGGAAGGCCACGTGACGCTGGAGTTTTCCAACACCACGCCGCTGCCGGCACGGATCTACGCCAACGAAGGTGTGGCGCAGATGATTTTCTTCGAGTCCGACGAGCCCTGCGAGACCTCGTACAAGGACCGCGGTGGCAAGTACCAGGGCCAGCGCGGCGTCACGCTGCCGCGCACCTGAATCAGGCGCCTCAGCCCTCTTCCTCGACGATCACCGGAACTGCGGCTGGCCGGCCGTCGCACCAGATCGCGCCGTCACGGTATTCGAACCGCCCCTCGGCCAGCCACTGGAGGGCCAGCGGGTAGATGCGGTGCTCGCCGCGCTGTACGCGTCCGCGCAGTGATTCTTCGGTATCGCCTGGCCGTATCGCCACGCGGTACTGGACCAGGGGCGGGCCGGCGTCGAGTTCCGGGATGACGAAGTGCACCGTGCTGCCGTGCCAGGCATCGCCGGCGGTCAGCGCGCGCTTGTAGGTATCGAGTCCCGGGTAGCGGGGCAGCAGCGACGGGTGCACGTTCAACATGCGGCCGCGGTAGCTGTCCACCACGGCAGCCGGCAGGATGCGCATGAAGCCGGCAAGCACCACGAGCTGGGGGGCGAGGCGCTGCAGTTCGTTGAGGAGTGCGATGCCAAAGCTTTCGCGATCCGGCTGTGCACGATAGTCCACAGTGATGCCCGGTATGCCCGCCTGGCGTGCGCGCTCGAGTGCAAGGACGCCGGGACGGTCGCTGATGACGCCGACGATCCGGCCATCGAGGCTGCCTGCCTGGACCGCATCGATGATTGCCTGCAGGTTCGAGCCGCTGCCGGAGACGAGGACCGCGATGCGCAGCGGTGTGCGCCCGGTGGCCGTCATGGGTCGATGCGCACCTGGCCCGTGCCGGGCCCGATGGCGCCGATGACCGCCACCGTTTCCCCGGCCGCACGCAACAGGCTGATCGCACGCTCTGCTTCGGTCCGGGCAACGATTACGGCCATGCCGATGCCACAGTTGAAGGTGCGCAGCATCTCTGCATCAGCGACCCGGCCGGTCTTCTGCAGCCAGTCGAAAATGGCCGGACGCTGCCAGGCCGAGGTGTGCAGGCAGGCGTCGACGCTGGCTGGCAGGGCGCGCGCAAGGTTGCCGGGCAGTCCACCGCCGGTGATGTGCGCCAGGCCCTTCACCTCGCAGGCGCTGATGAGCGACAGCAGGTTGCGTACGTACAGCCGGGTCGGCGTGAGCAGGTATTCGGCCAGCGTGCCGCCGCCTTCCCAGATGCGGCTCCCGGCGGCGGGATCCAGGGCAAGGATGCGGCGGATCAGGGAATAGCCGTTGGAATGCGGACCGGAGGAGGCAAGGCCCAGCACCACATCGCCGGCCAGCACCCGCGTGCCGTCGATGATGCGGTCACGGTTGACGATGCCGACGGCAAAACCGGCGAGGTCGATATCGCCCGGTGCGTACATGCCCGGCATCTCCGCGGTCTCGCCCCCGAGCAGGGCGCAGCCGCTTTGCTCGCAGCCGGCGGCGATGCCGCGGATCACGGCTTCCGCCTGGTCCAGCGAGAGCTGCCCGGTCGCATAGTAGTCGAGGAAGAACAGGGGTTCCGCACCCTGCACCACGACGTCGTTGACGCACATGGCCACCAGGTCGATGCCGATGGTGTCGAACTTGCCGAGCTCAATGGCCAGACGCAGCTTGGTGCCGACGCCGTCCGTGCCTGCCACCAGTACCGGCTGCGGGAAGCGCGCCGTATCGATTTCGAAGAGACCGCCGAATCCGCCAATGCCGCCGAGCAGGCCGGGCCGGGCCGTGCGCCGTGCCAGTGGCTTGATGCGCTCGACCAGTGCGTCACCTGCATCGATGTCGACGCCGGCGTCCTTGTAGGTCAGGGATGGGTCCGGGTTCATGGGCTTCCTGTGTTCCTGCGATTGCCGGCCGGCCTGCGCAGTGTTTGTGCGGGGCCTGTCTATAATAGTGCAGGCATGGGAGCGGGCGCATGATCCACATTTCCAGGACTCGGGCAAGACTTGCCGTGGCGTTGCTGCTCCTGGGACTGGCCAGTCTGCCCGCCATGGCGCCTGCGGCACGGGTTGCGGATCTGTATGCCGCCTCGGTGCCCGCGGCTGCAGCCAGCAGCGACAACGCAGCGTTTGCCGAAGCGCTGCGCCAGGTTTTGGTGAAGGCATCCGGGCGGCAGGCAGCGGGGGAGGCTGCCGTGGTCAGGGGCTTTGGTGACCCTGCGGCGCTGGTCCAGCAGTATCGCCGGGATGCTGCTGGCGCGCTCTGGGTGCAGTTCGATCCGGCAGCCGTGCGCCGTGGTCTCGCGGCCGCCGGCCTGCCGGCCTGGGGTGAGGAGCGTCCGACGACCCTCATCTGGCTTGCATACGACAATGGGGCTGGCGAGCGTGACATCGTCTCCGGCAGCGGCGAGGGTCGGCTTCCGGAGCAACTGCGCGAGCAACTGCTGGCAGCGGCTGCGGCGCGGGCTGTGCCGGTGGCCCTGCCGTTGCGTGATTCACCGGAGCTGGCCGTCGTGGGCGCCGCGGATATCTGGGGTGGCTTCATGGATCCGGTGCGTCGTGCTTCTGCACGTTACCAGGCCGACCTCGTCCTCGTGGGCCGTGCACACCTGTTCCCGCCGGGCATGACCGACGTGCGCTGGACCTTGCTGGCTGGTGCCGACCGCGACGAGTGGAGCGGTGGCATCGCCGACGGGCCGGGCGGACTGGCCGAACGGCTGGCTGCACGGCTGGCGGCAGGGTCCGCAGCGCAGGATCGCGTGGTGCTTGTCGTGAGCGGGGTCGACAGCTTCGAGCAGTACGGTGCCGTACTGGCCTGCCTGCGTAGCGTCGATGCCGTCGTTTCAACCAGTGTGGCCGGGGTCTCTGCTGATGGCTTGCGGCTGGAGCTGCGCCTGGCTGGCGATCGCGGGCGCTTCGAGCAGGCCCTCGCCCTGCGGCGCGTCCTCGAGCCTGGACCCGCGGCTCCTGCGGGTACGGGTGATACGCTGCATTACCGGCTGGTCGGCCAGCCCTAGGCAGCAACCGTGACCCTGTTCAGGCCCGCGAACATCCCGAACCTGATCAGCGTACTGCGCATTCTGCTGGTGCTGCCGATCGTCAGCGCCTTGCTGGCCGATCGCCTCGGGCTGGCTCTTGCATTGGTGGCGGTTGCCGGGCTTTCCGACGGCATCGATGGTTTCCTGGCCAAGCGGTTTGGCTGGCAAAGCCGGCTCGGCGGGCTGCTTGATCCGCTGGCCGACAAGCTCCTGCTGGTGTCCCTGTTCATCGCCCTGGCCGTACTGGCCCTGCTGCCTGCCTGGCTGGCCGCCGTGGTTGTCGGACGCGATATCGTCATCGTCAGCGGCGGGATTGCGTACAACAGCCTGGTTGGCCCGGTCCAGCCCGAGCCCTCGGGTGCCAGCAAGCTCAATACACTGGCGCAACTGGCCTGCATCGCCTCGGTGTTGCTCCAACATGCCACGGGCTGGGCGCTGGGCGACCTGGTGACCGTGGCCGGCGCGGCGGTGCTCGTCACCTCGGTGGTCAGTGGCCTCGACTATGTCATTCGCTGGAGCCGCAAGGCGCTGGCGGCGCGGACCTGAAGGTGATGCGTAGACGACGAGGCATGCAGCAACTGGCCCTCGATGTGCGGCTGGCTGACCATGCCGTGTTCGAAAACTTCCATGCAGGGCCCAATGCCCTGGCGGCAGCGACCGTGCGGGCGATGGCCGATGGGGGCATGCCGCCCGTCGCCTGGCTTTGGGGTGCTGCCGACTGCGGCAAGAGCCATTTGCTGCAGGCGGCCGTGGCGCTGGCACACGGGCATGGGCTGCCAACGGCCTACCTGCCCCTGGCGGAACTGGTACAGCTGCCGCCGAGTGTGCTCGACGGTATGGGTGGCTTGCGCCTGGTCGCCATCGACGACGTCGCTGCAGTGGCCGGCATCGCTGCCTGGGAACGCGCCCTGCTGCGAGTCTTCGAGCAGTTGATGGCTGCCGGCAGCCGGTTGCTGGTGGCGGCGGATGCGCCGCCTGCGGCCAGCAGCATTGTGCTGGCAGACCTGCGCTCGCGCTTCTCGGCGGGTGCCGTGTTCCGTCTGGAACCGCTTGCCGAGGCCGACTGTTGTCAGGCCCTGCAGCAGCGCGCTGCCTGGCGTGGCCTCGATCTCCCGGACGAGACGGTGGATTTCCTGCTGGCGCGCGTCGGTCGTGACACCGGCAGCCTGTTCCGCCTGCTCGACCGGCTGGACCAGGAGGCACTGGCCGCGCAGCGGCGCCTCACCATCCCGTTCGTGCGTGCGGTCCTCGACGCAGGGGCATGAGTTTTCAGCGGCGCCGGATCGAATCCAGTGCGCCGAAAAATACAGTCAGTGTCAGCACCGAAAACAGCATGGCGCGCGTGCGGCTGGCTGGATCGGTGAGGATTTCCATCACCCCGTAACTGAAGTACACGAGCATGAGGCTCGCTGCCGCCACCGCCCAGAGGCGCGTGGGCCAGCGTGCTGTGACGAGCAGCACAAGCAGCGGCAGTATCGCGATGCCCGCAGCGGCATCGACGGGCACGGCGATCATCAGGATGAGGGCAATCAGCGCCGTGAGAGCCATCCAGCGTGAAGCCCGGCCGCTCACGTCGTCGGCATGCCGGCGAGCCGCAAGGCGATCGCAGCGACCCGCCGTCCGAGGTGTGTCGCGATGCGCGTTTCTTCCGCGCTCAGCAGCGTTTGTGCCGGATCCGGTGCCAGATGGGAGGCGCCATAAGGTCCGCCGCCGTCACGGGTCGTCGACAGCGCTTCCTCCGTGTAGGGCACGCCGACCAGCAGCATGCCGTGGTGCAGGAGTGGCAGGGCCATCGAGAGCAGCGTCGATTCCTGGCCGCCGTGGAGCGAACTGCTGGAGGTGAAGACGCCAGCGGGTTTGCCACTCAGACTGCCGCTGAGCCAGCTGCTGCTGCTGCCGTCGAGGAAGTGCTTGAGTGGAGCAGCCATGCCGCCGAAGCGGGTCGGGCTGCCAAGGAGCAAGCCGGCGCATTCCTCGAGGTCGCGCAGCGTGGCGTAGGGCGGCCCGCTGGCTGGCACGGCCGGCAGGCGTTCGGCGGTCTGCGCCGTGACGGGTGGCACGGTGCGCAGGCGCGCTGCTGCCCCCGGCACGGCGTTGACGCCGCGGGCGATCTGCGCGGCCAGCGCCGCGACGGAGCCATGGCGGGAGTAATACAGGACCAGCACATCGACGTTCATGACGGGCTATTCTACCGTCCGGGCCGCCGGTGATGCCGCGCGGTGCAGGCGGGCAGCAGGCAGTGGTGTGATTGATGCGTGGGACATTGGCAGTTCGTTTCGTGGTGTCCGGCAAGGTGCAGGGCGTGTTCTTTCGTGCCAGCACGGCGCGGGAGGCCGCGCGGCTCGGCATTCGCGGTCATGCCATCAACCTGCCGGACGGGCGCGTCGAAGTTCTGGCGGTGGGTACGCCTGCCGCGGTGGATGAGTTGTCGCGCTGGTTGCAGCGTGGGCCGCCGGCAGCCGAGGTGCTGCGGGTGGAGAGTGAACCGGCCGCCGCAACGGGTGAAATCGACGGCTTCCGTACCGGCTAGGGACGCCAATCTACTGCTGGTACCAGCGCCGGCTCAGGCGGTCGAGAACCTTCTGCGAGTAGTCGCGGCGGCCGACGCTGCCGTTGTAGCGCGCCAGTGCGCGCGTCCAGTCGCCTTTCTCCATGTCGTAGTAGTACTTCAGGATGGTGCAGCCCATCAGCAGGTTGTCGCTGATGTCCACCAGGCGCCGGTGGCCGAGTTCCTTGCGCCAGAACGGCATGACCTGCATGAGACCCTGCGCCCCGGCGGAGGACACCGCGTAGGGATTGAACGCGCTTTCGATGTCGATGACGGCGAGCACCATTTCGGGCGGCAGATCGGCACGCCGTGCCTCGCGATGCGCGGCCTTGAGGATTTCGACGCGCACGCCAGGATCCTCGACCTGCTTGCCGAGCCGGCTCGCCATGTCGGTCAGCCAGACCTGGGCGTCGAAGCGGTCCTCGAAACTGTCGGCCTGCTCGAGGACGGCGCGCACCCGGGCGCGCAGTTCCGGGGTCGGGATCTGGTCGGCCGTGGCCGTGCCGGCGACGAGCAGCAGCACCAGCCCCATGAGCCGGCGCAGCCTGCGCCCGCCCTCAGGCGGATGTGTCGGCTGCCATGCGCTGTCGCAGGAACGCCAGGAGTTCATCCACTGCCACCTTTTCCTCGGCACCGCTGCGGCGGTTGCGATACTCGACCACGCCTTCCTTCAGGCCACGCTCACCAAGCACCAGCCGGTGCGGCACACCGAGGAGGTCGGCCTCGGCAAATTTGACCCCGGGCCGGGCATCGCGATCATCGAGCAGTACGTCGAACCCGGCTTCGCGCAACTGTAGGTAGAGCGCTTCGGCCGCGGCTGTGACGGCTTCGGAGTTTTTCGGATTGAGCACCAGCAGCATGACGTCGAAGGGGCTCATCGGAGCCGGCCAGATGATGCCGTTGCCGTCGTGGTTCTGCTCGATGGCGGCAGCGACGATGCGCGAGACGCCGATGCCGTAGCAGCCCATGGTCATGACACGTTCCCTGCCATCCTGGTCGAGGACCACCGCATTCATTGCCCGGCTGTATTTGTCACCGAGCTGGAAGATGTGTCCGACCTCGATGCCCCGCGCGATCGCCAGTGCACCGCCGCCGCCCGGGCTCGGATCACCTGCCACGACATTGCGCAGGTCGGCGATGGCCGGCTCGGCGGCATCGCGCCCCCAGTTGACGCCGCGCAGGTGACAGTCCTCGCGGTTGCCGCCGGCGATGAAGTCCGCCAGCACGGCAGCGGCGTGGTCTGCGATCACCGCAATGCCGAGGCCCACTGGCCCGATGAACCCGGTGGGCGCTGCAGTCGCAGCCAGCACGCGTTCGGGTGAGGCGAGAGCGAGCGGCTTGGCCACCTGCGGCAGGCGCTCGGCCTTGATCGTGTTGAGCACATGGTCGCCGCGCAGGGCGAGGGCGACGATGCCGCCATCACTGCCTTCCACCAGCAGCATCTTCAGGCAGCGTTCGGCAGGCACCCTGAGGAAGCTGCTGACCTCCTCGATGCTGCGTGCGCCGGGCGTGGCGATTTCCTCCAGGGATGCTGCCGGGGCCGGCCGTGGCGTACCCGGTGGCAATGCCGGAGCCGCCTCGACGTTGGCCGCGAACTGGTCGCCGTCGCAGTAGGCGATGGCATCCTCGCCGGAATCAGCCAGTACGTGGAATTCCTGCGAGCGTGAACCGCCGATCTCGCCGGAGTCCGCCTCCACGGTGCGGAAGCGCAGCCCCAGGCGCGTGAAGATCCGGCTGTAGGCCTGTGCCATGGCCTGGTAGGTCTGTTCCAGCGAGGCCTGGTCCATGTGGAAGGAGTAGGCATCCTTCATCACGAATTCGCGCGCACGCATCAAGCCGAAGCGGGGGCGGATCTCGTCGCGGAACTTGGTCTGGATCTGGTAGTAATTCACCGGCAGCTGGCGATAGCTGCGCAGTTCGCGCCGGGCGAGGTCGGTGATGATTTCTTCGTGTGTCGGCCCGAAGCAGTAATCGCGCTCGTGGCGGTCGCGGATGCGCAGGAGGAGGTCGCCGTAGCGGTCCCAGCGGCCGGTTTCCTGCCAGAGTTCAGCGGGCTGCACCGCGGGCATCAGCACTTCCAGTGCACCGGCGCGATCCATTTCCTCGCGCACGATTTGCTCCACCCGGCGCAGCACCCGCAGGCCGAGCGGCATCCAGGTGAAGATCCCGGAGGTGAGCCGGCGGATCAGCCCGGCCCGCAACAGGAGCTGGTGGCTGACCACCTCTGCTTCGGCGGGAATTTCCTTGAGGGTGGTCCAGGGTAACTGGCTGAGGTGCATGGGCAGTGCCGGTGGGCTGGAAAAATCCGCGCCATTCTAGCGGCAATGATTCGCCAAGTCGCTCGGTGCGACGGTGCCCGCTGTGCGGGGAACCATGGCAGAATTCCCCCGCATGAGGAACCTGAGCAATGGCTGAACCCGACGACCTGCCGCAACGCCCGCGGCGCCGGGCCATATACCTGCTGCCGAACCTGCTGACCACCGGCAGCCTGTTCGCCGGCTTCTACGGCATCATCGCCAGCATCGACGGACGCTATGAGCCGGCCGCGATCGCCATCATCGTGGCCGGTGTGCTCGACGGCCTGGACGGACGCCTGGCGCGCCTGACCCATACGGAATCGGAATTCGGCACGCAGTACGACAGCCTCTCCGACATGGTGTCCTTCGGGCTGGCGCCAGCCGTCATCGTCTACCAGTGGGGGCTGGTCCACCTTGCCGAATATGGCTGGCTCTGGGCGAAGCTCGGCTGGCTCGCGGCATTCGTCTACGCGGTAGCCGGTGCACTGCGCCTGGCGCGGTTCAATGTCCGGGTCCACAGCGTCGACCGGCGTTTCTTCGAGGGGCTGCCGAGTCCGTCCGCGGCTGGCCTGATGATGAGCATGGTCTGGCTCGGTACCCGGCTCGGCTGGGACGGCCTGCCGACCTTCCTGCTGGCGTTCCTGGTGTCGGCGGTTGCCGGCGCGCTGATGATCTCGCAGTTCCCGTACTACAGCTTCAAGCAGGTACAGGCCCGCGGGCGCATTTCCTTCACCTATGTGTTCGTCGTGCCGCTGGTTTTCGTGCTCATCGCGATGGATCCGCCAGCCGTACTGTTCAGCATTGGCATCATTTACGCCCTGTCCGGTCCGCTGCTCGGCTGGTGGCGCCTGCAGCGTCGCCGCCAGGCCCGGCTGCCGCGGCAGGAGAACCCCACGGAACGTTGAGCATGGGTGTACGGCCCGCCTGGACGCCGCGTCAGCAGGCCATCCTCGGTGAACTGGGCGTGGAGCTGTGGCTGCGCCGCGGGATGGCGACTCCGGCAGCGCCCGGCGCGTCAGCCCCGGCAGCGCCTGCTGCGACCGGGGACCTGTCTGCCTGGGAGCCGTTGCGAGCGGCCGTGCGTGATTGCCGGCGTTGCGAGCTGCATCGGGGGCGCAGCCAGACCGTCTTCGGCGTGGGCAACGCGTCGGCTGCCTGGATGGTCATCGGTGAGGCACCCGGCCTGCACGAGGATCGCCAGGGCGAACCTTTTGTCGGTCCCGCCGGGCAATTGCTGAATGAGATGCTGCGTGCCGTGGGCGCCAGCCGTGAGGACGTCTACATCGCCAACATCCTCAAGTGCCGGCCGCCCGACAACCGGGATCCGAAGCCGGTGGAGGTCGCAGCCTGTGCGCAGTACCTGGCGGCCCAGGTCGAACTGGTCTCGCCCCGGCTGATCCTTGCGGTGGGGCGCATCGCCGCGCAGAACCTGCTTGGGCAGGAGCTGCCGCTCACCCGGCTGCGCGGCCGGGTACACAGCTACGGGCCGCAGGGCATTGCGCTGGTGGCGACATACCATCCGGCAGCCCTGCTGCGTTCGCCAGCAGACAAACGCAAGGCCTGGGATGACCTGCGGCTGGCGCGCTCGATCGCGCTGCCGCGCACGCCATGAGTGCCAATGCGTCCGCCGTCGTGCCCGTCCTGCGTGAGATGCGGCAGGCCGACGTGGCGCAGATCGCCGACATCGAGCGGCAGGCCTACGAGTATCCCTGGAGCCCCGGCATCTTCCGTGACTGTCTGCTGGCCGGCTACCTGAGCCTGGTCATCGAGCAGGAGGGCGGGATCCGCGCTTATGCCATCGTGTCGGTGGCAGCCGGTGAGGCGCATCTGCTGAACCTCTGCGTTGCCGTCGGCAGCCGGCGGCAGGGCCATGGACGCCAGCTGCTGGAGGTGGTGCTCGAGCGTGCGCGGCTCGCCGGGGTCGGGCGTGTGTACCTCGAGGTGCGGCCTTCGAACGAGGCAGCCATCGCGCTTTACGCTGCGCACGGCTTCGAGCGGGTCGGCCTGCGGCGGCATTACTACCGGGCCGGTGCCGGCAACGAGGATGCGGTGGTGCTGGCGCGGACGCTGGAACGCCGGCCGCGGCGCGGCTGATGGCGCGCGAACCACTCTGGCGGCAGCCGCCGGTGCTCGGCTGGGCCCTGTATGACTGGGCCAACTCGGCCTTTGCCCTGACCGTGATGACGAGCTTCGTGCCGGTGCTGATGGCCGGGTACTGGAACGATGGCGCACCCTCCAGTGTCGGCACCTTTCGCCTCGGCATGGCCAATGGCGTATCGAGCCTGCTGGTGGCCCTGTTGACGCCACTCATCGGCACGCTGGCCGACCGCAGTGGCCGGCGCAAAGCCTGGCTGCTGTGGGTCACCGCGCTGGGTTGTGCGATGACCGCGGCGCTGTACTTCCTCGCCGCCGGCATGTGGCTGGCCGCTGTGCTGCTGTACGTCGGCGCGTCGGCGGCCTTTGCCGTCGGCAACTCGCTCTACGATTCCCTGCTGGTGGATGTCACCCGGCCCGGCAACTACGACCGGGTTTCTGCCTACGGTTACGGGCTCGGTTACCTGGGCAGCGCACTGCTGTTCACGCTCAACGTCGTCATGGTGGCGCGTCCGGCGGCTTTCGGCCTGGCGTCCGCCGATGCAGCGCTGCGGCTGGCGTTCCTGCTGGTGGCCCTGTGGTGGCTGGTGTTCTCGCTGCCGCTCGCCTGGTGGGTCAGGGATGATCCGGTGCGCGAGGAAGGTCCCGGGGCACTCGCCGCCGGGTTCCGCCAGCTTGCGGTGACCCTGCGGGGCGTGCGCCGGCAGCCGGCCCTGCGCCGCTTCCTGCTGGCGTACTGGCTCTACATCGATGCGGTCTACACCATCATCAAGATGGCGGTTGATTACGGCCTTGCGCTCGGGCTGTCGCAGCAGGCGCTCATCCAGGCGATCCTGCTGACGAATTTCATCGCGTTTCCTGCTGCGCTCGGCTTCGGCCACCTCGCGACCGCCGTCGGGGCACGCACCGGCATCTTCCTCGGGCTTGCCGTCTATATCGGTGCGACGGCTGCGGCAGGCTTTCTCACCACCGAAACGCAGTTCTATGCGCTCGCCGTGGTCATTGGCCTGGTGCAGGGCGGCGTGCAGAGCCTCAGCCGGTCGTTCTTCGCACGCCTCGTCCCGGCTGGCCAGTCGGGGGAATACTTCGGCTTCTACAACATGCTGGGCAAATTTGCGGCCATCATCGGCCCGATGCTGACCGGCGTGGTCAGCCTCGTCAGCGGCAGCCAGCGCCTTGGCATTGTTTCGCTGCTGCTGTTGTTCTTCGCGGGGGTGGGGTTGCTCATGCGCGTCCCGGACGAAACCCCCGCACGCGTCGCCTGAACCCTGCCCGGTCGGCCGGGTTTCCCCGATTGCCATAGCGCAGGTGCAGGTAGAGCGCGACGAGCGCCTGCACTTCGGCGGCGAGTTCCGGGCGTGCAGCCGCAATGGCAGCCGCGTAATGGCCGGGGGATTCGCCGAGGAGCGGTGGCCGGCTGCAGCGTGCCAGCTTGCGGCAGAGCCTGGCGTAATCGCGGGCCAGCGGGTCGAGCGCACGCTGCCGGCGCTGGCGCAGGGCCAGGCCTGTGAGCAGCAGGCAGAGGATCGAGGCTGCAGCGGCCAGCAGGGCGAGCTGGATCGGCCTGGGTACCTCGAAGCCGAGCGCGAGCAGCAGTTCGTCCTGCATTTCCGGACCGAAGGCGAGGACCCAGCGGTCCCAGGCTGCGTTGACGGCATCCCAGGACAGCGCCATGCGGTTCACGAACAGGTTTGAGCGCCAGAGCCGCGTCGCTGCGCCCGGGGTACGGGCCAGGGTGTCCTCGACGCCGCGCTCGATGCGCTCGGGCGCCACCGCGGCGGTCGGGTCGATGCGGTGCCAGGCGCCGTCCACCCAGGCTTCGACCCAGGCGTGTGCGTTGGCCTGGCGCACGATCCAGTAATCGCCGACCGGATTGCGCTCGGCGCCCTGGTAACCCACCACGACGCGTGCCGGGATGCCGCCCGCGCGGGCCAATACTGCCAGAGCCGAGGCGTAGTGTTCGCAGAACCCCGAGCGTGTGCGCAGGAGGAAGTCATCCACGGGCTGCAGGCCAAGCTGGGGCGGGCTGAGGCTGTAGTGGAATTCTTCGTCGTGGAACATCTGCAGGATGCGTTGCAGATAATCCCGGTCGTTGGCTGTTGCAGCACGCAGCTCCTGCGCCAGCGCTTGCGTGCGCGGGTTGCGTCCGGCTGGCAGTCGCAGGTTGGCTGCCAGTGTCCGGGGTGTTGCCGTGGTGGCGCCGATTCCGCTGACAATGGAAAGGCCGCGGTAGGCAAGCCGGTCCCGGTAAGGCTCGGCGCTGAGTAACTGCATCGTCGGACTCAGGATCGCACCCGGCAGGGACCATCGCAGCGGGGTTTCCAGCGCCAGCAGCCAGCGCTTGCCCTGCGGCTCGAGGACCAGCTGGTACGCGTACTGCGCGCCAGTGGCCGTGATCCGCGGGGCTGCCGCCGGGGCTACGCGTGGCCCCGGCAAGGCGGACCAGCCACGGCCGTCGAAGCGTTCCAGCACCGGGCCGCGCCAGTACAGGGCGTTGCCGGCCGGGGCTTCGCCCTCGAAGCGGACGCGGAAGGCCACTTCGTCGGAGAGGCTCAGTGCGCTGATGTCACCGGGCTCGACGGTCTCCGCGAGTCCGCTGCGGCCTGTGGTCTCGTCCTCGGGCAGCGCCCAGAACGGCCCCGGGATACGCGGGAACAACACGAACAGCACGGCAGCCAGTGGCAGGCCCTGGAGGAGGAGCCGGCCGGCGAGCCGGATTGCCCGGGGCAGGGACAGCAGGCGTTCACGGCGTACGGTCTGGACCAGCGCGGTTGCCAGTGCAAGCAAGCCGCCGGCGAGCCAGGCGAGCGACCAGATGGCCTGCTCGCGCAGGAAGACGGCAAACAGCAGAAACAGCCCGATGAAGACCACCAGGATGCGGTCGCGCTCGCTGCGTGTTTCCAGGAGCTTCATGCCACCCATCACCAGCAGCAGGGCCGAACCGGCTTCGACGCCGGAGATGCTGCGATAGTTGATCGCGACGGCGAGGAAGGCACCAACGGTTATCGGCAGGCGGATCCACAGCGAGGGCAGTGGCCAGCCGCGGGCTGCTGCAAGGATGCGCCAACAGGCAATGCCGAGGACGACGA
Source organism: uncultured Chromatiaceae bacterium (assembly GCA_964592735.1). Classification (GTDB taxonomy): domain Bacteria; phylum Pseudomonadota; class Gammaproteobacteria; order Steroidobacterales; genus QUBU01. The sequence goes on from CAZQGA010000014.1 coordinate 14,854, forward strand.
GCGGTACCCAGGGCACCACCGCGAACATGTGCGGGGCTCCGCCAAAGACCAGGGCCGCCGCTGCCCAGGCCATTTGCCGTCGATCGTGCACGGCCTGTCCCGGTGGTGGTGCTGCCGGCATGGCCATCAGTCCGCCTGTTCCACTGCCTGGACGGTGGCCAGGCAGGCGAGGCAGCGATGCAGATGGTCGCCGCCCTGTTCCGGATCGAGCTGCAGACCCGGGAGACGCAGGCCCCAGCTGGCCTGGGCTGCATAGGCGTCGAGCACCAGACGCGTGAGCCCCGAGGCGCGCGTGTCGGCGTCACCGCTGACCTGGTCCCAGTCGAGCCACAGGCAGTCATCGGCCTGGCCGCCGCGATAATCCGCCACCACGAGTTCGCCGGAGCGGGCGTAACGACGCCAGGCGATCCGCCGGGGTGAATCCGCGGGTTGCCAGTTGCGAAAGCCGGCGAAATCCTCCTCGCCCTGCAGCTGTCGGCCGCCATCCGGCAGCGCGCTGTCCGGTGGCCGGCAGAGCGGGTCGGCAGCGGCCGGGCGCGCATACACCAGGGGGCGCGGTTCCAGGTGGACCCAGGCCCAGGCACGCATCAGGCCGAGCGGCGCGCAGGTCGTCAGCCGCAGGCGCGGCAGCGGTGCCTTGCCACGCCGGACCGTTGCCAGCGGCATGCTCACCGTGCGGGTCTCGTGTGCGTCCACGCCGCCCGGCAGTGCGGGATTCCCGGCCCAGTCGAGGAAGATTTCCTCGCGGGGCATGGGCGTGTCGTTGAGGAGCGAGAAGCGCACCTGCAGCGTCTCGCCGGCAAAGACGGGCGCGGCACCCAGGTAATGGATGCGCAGGCCGGCGAGGATGCGGTGCGTGTGGTAGATGCCGGCCACGCCAGTACCGGCCAGCATGAACGTGAGTGCGAAGGCCAGGTTGTTGTTGTAGTTCATCGCGCCGGCGAGCATGACGACCAGCATCACGCCGTAGAGCAGGCCAGGCATGGTTGGCAGGATGTAGACGCGATCCGTCGTCAGCGTCAGTTGCGCGGGATCGCTGCCCTGGCGCCGCCGCGCCCAGCGCCGGGCGCGTTCACGGAGCCGCCCGGGAATGCGCCGCCAGGATGAAGACATGCCGGGGAGCAGGTGGCCAGCCAGGACGGTTCAGCCCGGGCGGCTCACGGGATGGCCACTTCGCCGAGAATGGCGGTTGCCGGGTTGCCACTGCCAGGCAGCAGGCCGCCGCGGCGCTGCAGCCGATGCCCGGCGACGGCAGGGAATACCGCCTGCACGTCTTCCGGGTAGATGCCGGCATGTCCGTTGATCATGGCCCAGCATCGTGCAGCGGCGACCAGGTCCACCGCTGCGCGTGGCGACAACCCCAGCTCGTATTGCGGGGATTCGCGTGTGTGGCGCACGAGGGCCTGGATGTAATCGAGCACGGCATCGGTCACCTGCACGGCACGACTCGCCTCGCGCAGTTCGGTCAGTTCCGCCGGGCCCATCACCGGGCGCAGGCCGGCGAGGAGGTGGCGCCGGTCCTCACCACGCAGGAGCTTGCGTTCCAGCGGCTCAGCCGGATAGCCGAGGCCGATGCACATGAGGAAACGGTCGAGCTGGCTTTCCGGCAGCGGGAAGGTGCCGATCTGCCGTGCCGGATTCTGGGTGGCGATGACGAAGAAGGGTGCAGGCAGGGGATGGCTCGTGCCTTCGACGCTGACCTGGCGTTCTTCCATGGCCTCGAGCAGCGCGCTCTGCGCCTTGGGGGTCGCGCGGTTGATCTCGTCGGCGAGGATCAGCTGGGCGAACAGCGGACCCGGCTGGAAGGTGAAGCGTCCGCTGTCCCGGTCGAAAACCTGCGAACCGATGATGTCGGCCGGCAGCAGGTCGCTGGTGAACTGGATGCGCCGGAACCCCAGGCCAAGCACTGCGGCGAGGCTGCGCGCGAGGAGCGTCTTGCCGACCCCGGGGACGTCTTCGATGAGCAGGTGGCCCTGCGCCAGCAGGCAGCTGAGGGCGAGGCGGATCTCGTTCTGCTTGCCGAGGATCACCTGGCCGACCTCGCGGGCGGCCTGTTCGGCCAGCGCACGCGCGCGGCCCTGCCGCAGGTCAGTCGTTACCGCCGATAGCCTTTCTGCCATGCCGCTCCGGTCCGTGCTGGAGGGACGCGCGAGTCCCCGGGTCATGCCGGGCATCTTGCCCGAGCGGGTCTCCCGCCCGGGTTGAACTGCACCACAGATTGATTATGCCCGTGGCGCCAGCGGCTGGTGTCGCACGCGCCGGCTTCAGCCCAGCCGCGCCAGCTGCTCGCTGAGCTGGCTGGCCTCCTGCTCGGCAC
>CAZQGA010000015.1:0-7218 GCA_964592735.1 uncultured Chromatiaceae bacterium
ATGCGCCTGGCGATGATCGAGAACCTGCAGGCGGCGGAGGGCTACTGTCACCAGAAGGGCATTTTCCCCGCACGGGAAGCCGTGGTGATGCAACAGCAGACCCGGGGTGTCACTGGCGTCACCGCCGAGCACGTCTTCATGGGCAATGGGGTCAGCGAGCTGATTGACCTCACCCTGCGTGCGCTGCTCGACACTGGCGACGAAGTGCTGGTGCCGAGCCCCGACTACCCGCTGTGGACGGCAAGCGTGACGCTCAATGGGGGCAAGGCGGTGCACTATCCCTGCCCGCCAGAACAGGGTTTCCTGCCCGATCTCGATGCCATGGCGAGCCTGGTGACCCCGCGGACCCGGGCACTGGTGCTGATCAACCCCAATAACCCCACCGGGGCCGTGTATCCACGCGAGACTCTGGAAGCCATCGCCAGACTTGCGGAAAAGCACCAGCTCATCGTCTTCAGCGACGAGATCTACGACCAGATGACCTATGGCGAAGCGCAATCCATTCCCATGGCGACCATCGTCAGGGACACGCTTTGCGCGACCTTCAGCGGACTGTCGAAGATCTACCGCGCCTGCGGCTACCGTGTGGGCTGGGTGTCCTTCAGCGGGCCGACCGACGCGGCACAGGCCTACCTGGACGGGCTCGACCTGCTGGCATCACTGCGCCTGTGCAGCAACGTCCCGGGCCAATGGGCGGTGCAGACCGCACTCGGCGGCGTCCAGAGCATCCGCGACCTCGTGCGACCCGGTGGCCGCCTGTACGAATCCCGCCAGGCCCTGATCGATGGCGTGGCGGCCAGCCGTTTCCTGGGCATGGTGGAGCCGGCTGGGGCGATGTACGCGTTCATCGGCGTGGATCGCAATGCCATCCCGCATTTCGATGACCAGGAGTTCGCGCTCGAACTGCTCGAGCAGAAGCACGTACTCGTCGCACCCGGCACCAGTTTCAATACCACGTACAACAACTACTTCCGGGTGACCAACCTGCCGGATGCCGCGACCATCGCCGAGGTTTTCCAGCGCATGGAAGTGGTGCTGGAAAATTACGCCGCCCGGCGGCCGGCGTCCGTGGTGCAGAAGACCGGCTGATGCCCCGCGGCCGGCCATGAAGGAGATCCTGGCGGTCCTGGCCCAGGGCGGGATCGTGGTGGCAGCCAACAACCGCCTGGCGCGCAGCCTCATCCTGGCGTGCAACCAGCGGGAACGTGATGCGGGCCGGCGGGCATGGCCCACGCCTGCGGTATTGACCTGGCACGCTTTCGTCGACCGGCTCTGGGCACGCTCCGCCGCACGGGGTGGCGCGGCCGGCGCACAGCCCATCCTTGCAGATCACCAGTCCCGCCTCGTCTGGCGCGCCGTGGTGGATGCTGAATCCGCATCGCTCCTGCCAGGTGCCAGCGGATCCGTTGCAGACCTGGCTGCGGATGCCTGGCGCCTCGCGCAGGACTGGTGCATCGGACCAGCGGAGCTGGTCGCTGCCGCCGACAGCGAGGATTCCCGCCGCTTTGCCGCGTGGGCAGCCGGGTACCGACAGCGTTGCGAGAACGCCGGCTTCGTGGATCCGGCGGCGGTCGTGGGCCTCCTGTGTGGAGATCTGCGCACGGGTGCCATCGAGCCGCCAGGGCAGCTGCATCTCGCAGGCTTTGCCGATCGAACGCCGCTGCAGGAGGATCTGTTGCGCAGCCTTGCGGCGTGCGGCTGCGTGATCAGCGAAGACAGCGCGGGGCCGACGGGGCCGCACGATATCAGTCATTACCGCTGCCCCGATGCGCGGGCAGAACTCGAGCAGGCTGCCCGGTGGGCGCGCGGGCTGCGGGAGCAGGAGCCACTGGCGCGCATCGCGATTGTCGTGCCGAAGCTTTCCCGACGCATCAACGACGTGCGCCGCACGGTGCTCGATATCTTCTCGCCAGGCTGGCGCCTCGAGCCGGAGCTGCCGATTGGCGCCAATTTTTCCTACGGCCAGCCGCTCGCGGGCGTGGGACTCGTGCGCAGCGCATTGGTCGTGCTGGGCGTTATCACAGGCCGGGTCGATTACCGGCGCGCAGGCGAACTGCTCGCCACGCGCTACCTGCCTGGCCACGGCAGTGAAGCGAGTGCGCGGGCGCGCTGTGACTTCGATCTGCGCGATCGCATCGGCACGGAGATGTCACTCGCAGAACTCGTGGCCGGCACGAGGAAGCTGGCCCCGGTTTTCAGTGGGCGATTCGCAGCACTTGCCGGGTTCGCGGCGAAGCTGCCGCGGCGACAACAGGCAGGCGAGTGGGCCGCGGCGTTCCGCAAGGTGCTTGAAGCCGTTGGCTGGCCCGGCGATGCCGCGCTGGCAAGCGACGAGTTCCAGGCCGCCACCGCCTGGCAGGATCTGCTGGACGAGCTGCGCAGCTGCGATCCCGTCAGCGGTCCGATGGACTGTGCTGCCGCGCTCGCTGTCCTCGAAAGTCTGGCGCGCACGAAACTGTTCCAGCCGGCGGGTGACCCTGCGGCCATCCAGATACTCGGTGTCATGGAAGCCGTCGGCCAGCGCTTTGATGCACTGTGGGTCTGCGGCATGGAGAGCGGCGCCTGGCCGGCTGCCACACGCAGCAATCCGCTGCTGCCATTGCAACTCCAGCGCGAGCGACACCTGCCGGGCAGCTCTCCGGCACTGGCGCGCGAGCACGCCGAAAAGCTGCTGCGCTGGCTGGAAGCCCGCGCGACCCGCATCATCTTCAGTTCACCCGAGTTTGCTGGCGACGAGCCACTCGCGGCGAGCCCCTTGCTGGCGCACCTGCCAGTGACGACGGCGGTGGCTCCTGCCTGGGACGGCTTGTGCTGGGTCGACGGCATGCGCGAACAGGCGGTGCTCGAGCGGCTGGAGCCCGACCCGCCGCCAGCCCTCCCGGGCGGGCGACGCCTGCGCGGCGGAACAGTGCTACTCGAACGTGAGGCGCGTTGCCCGGCGCGGGCCTTCATTGAATTCCGGCTGGGGGCGTCTGAACTGCCGGTGCCGGTACCTGGCATCGATGCCACGAAACGGGGATCGATCACCCACGAGGTGCTGCAGCGATTTTTCTCGGTGATCGACCAGCATGCTGCACTGGTCGCGCTCACCCCCGGGGAGGAAACGCGTCTTCTGGAGGAGGCGATCGACGACACGCTTGCCCGGTTCGCCACGGCAGCCGATCCGCTGCTGCGCCGGATCGCCACCCATGAGCGCGAACGCCAGCACAATCTCGTCGCCGGATTTCTTGCACTCGAAAAGCAGCGTGACGATTTCCGCATCCTCGGCATTGAGGTAACGCCTGAACAGCTGCGGCTCCCGCCGGCGCTGGCAGCGCTGCAGCTGCACTTCCGGATCGACCGGATCGATGAAATGCCGGGCGGCCATCGCCTGGTCATCGACTACAAGACGGGCAAGCAGCTGCCTGCCAAACGCAGCTACTGGGAGTCGCCGCTGCGCAGCCCGCAGTTGCCGTTCTACGCGCTGCTGACTGATGCGGATGGGATCGCTTTCGCGCAACTCGCCACCGGCATGATCGGCTGGCAAGGCGTCGCCTGCACCGATTCGTGGATGCAGGGTATCGTCACCGCAGAGCAACTGACCAACGGGCAAATCCCGCAATGGGGTGACCTGCGTGCGTTCTGGTGGACGGCGCTCGACGATCTCGCCAAGGATGTGCTTGCCGGTCGCTTTGTCGTCAATCGCTGGCAGCTGGATCTCGCACAGGGTGAATGGGCCATGGCGATCCGTGCGTTCGAACTGGGCGAAGACGCGGACGAGGACGAGCCGGCATGAGCACCGCACAGGTTCCCGACCAGCCCGAACGCGATGCGGCACTCGATCCAGGCAGTTCCTTCATCGTCCAGGCACCAGCCGGATCGGGCAAGACCGAATTGCTGATCCAGCGCTACCTGCGCCTGCTCGCGCTGGTCGACGAGCCTGAGGAAGTGCTTGCTGTCACCTTCACCCGCAAGGCCGCCGGCGAGATGCGCAGCCGGGTGATCAACGCACTGGCCCAGGCGCAGGCCGATACGGCACCGGAGGCTCCACACCTGCGCCGCGCGTGGGAGCTCGCACGCCAAGTGCTCGCCGACGAGCGTCGTCAGCGATGGCAGCTGCACCGTCATTCGTCCCGGCTCCACATCAGCACCATCGATGCCGTGAACACCTGGCTCGCAGGCCGCAGCCCGGTCGGCAGCGGCGGGAGTGTCCTGCGGGAAATCGCCACGGAACCCCGGCACCTCTACCTGGCGGCGGCGCGTGCCACGCTCGAACTCATGGCCGACGACGATGCCGACGCTGCAGAGGTTGCGGCGCTGATGCGCCACCTCGACAACAACGCGGGGACTTTCGAGCAGTTGCTGGTTGAGATGCTGCCTCGCCGTGACCAGTGGCTGCGGCATGCCATCAGCCTGGATGAGGAACGGCAGGTTTGCGAGGCACCACTGCACCGTCTGACGGAAATCGGGCTGCAGGCAGCGGCTGCCAGCCTTCCAGCGGGCATTGCCGGGGAGTTGCTGAGCCTGCTGCCTTACGCGGCCAGCGTCCTCGCGCAGGATGGCAAGGAGTCACAGCTCGCGGCCTGGGCCGGGCGTGCCGGCTTTCCCGAACCCGTTATCGATGAGCTGCCGGCCTGGTGCGCGCTAGCCGATGCGCTGCTCACGGCAAAAGATGCCGCATGGCGCAAGACCGTGAACAAGAACAACGGCTTTCCACCGCAGACGCCGGAAAAATCCCGGATGGCGGTACTGCTGCGGAAGCTGCCGGAACACGATGCCCTGCGAATCGCCCTCCACGAGCTGCGCAACTTGCCTGGCAGCGCCTATACCGATGCACAGTGGGAGATCCTGCGATCCCTGCGCGCGGTGCTGCGCCTGGCAGCCGCGCAGCTGCGCATCGTATCTGCCACGCGCGGCGAGACCGACTTCGCCGATATTGCCGCTGCTGCCCTGGATACCCTCGGCAATTCCGATGAGCCGACCGAATTCGGTCTCGTGCTCGATCATCGCATCCAGCACATTCTGGTTGACGAGTTCCAGGACACCTCGCTGGCACAATTCACGCTGCTCGAGCGGCTGACCTCAGGCTGGCTGCCCGGTGACGGGCGCACATTGTTTCTGGTCGGCGATCCGATGCAGTCGATCTATCGCTTCCGGGAGGCCGATGTCGGCCTCTTCATGCAGGTACGGGATCGTGGCATCGGGCAGGTCCGCCCGCAGTTCCTGCAACTGCGCGCCAACTTTCGCTCCCTCGCACCGCTGGTGACCTGGGCGAACGACGTTTTCGCACAGGTGTTCACCGGCAGCGGGTCGGCGCTCGCCGGTGTGGTCGGGTTTGCACCGAGCCTGCCCACGCGCGGGCCCGGTGACAGCGGGGATGGTGTCTCCTGGCACTGGCTGCCAGCAGGGGACGATACCGCCGAACCGCTGCGTGTGCTTGACCTCGTTGCTGCGGCTCGTCGCGATGATCCGGCGCAACGCCTGTGCATCCTGGTCCGCAGCCGCCGGCATGCGACGGCGATCATCACCGCGCTGCGGGACGCGGGAATTGGCTTCGTGGCACCGGAGATCGAATCGCTCGAGCATTCAGGCGTCGCGCAGGGCCTGCTTGCACTGACCCGGGCGCTGTGCCATCGCGCTGACCGGCTGGCCTGGATCGGCGTACTGCGTGCACCCTGGTGTGGACTCTCGCTCGCCGACCTCGATCACCTCCTGGGCGACGATCACCAATCAGCTGTCATCGACCTGTTGCGGGATGGACAGCGTGTCGCTGGACTCAGCCCGGCGGGTTTCGCCGCGGTCATGCGGCTGTGTGCGGTACTCGACCAGGTCGATGCCGTGCGCGAGCGACGCGGATTGCGCGATCTCATCGAGGGCGCCTGGCTGCGGCTGGGTGGTCCGGCGACGGTTCCCGAGGTGACGCAACTCGAATCGGCCGCGACATTTTTCGTGTTGCTCGACGAAGCCGAAGCGGCGCCCGAAGGAGTGGATCTCGCCTGGTTGACCACGCAGTTGCGTGAGCGCAAAGGCTCGCTCGGCAGCGGCGATGCCGGTCTGCAGGTGATGACGATCCACAAGGCCAAGGGCCTGGAGTTCGACACGGTGATCGTCCCTGGGCTCGGCAGGAAAGGCCGTGGCGATGACCGACAGCTGCTGCTCTGGCAGGACGTGCCCATGGGTGATGGCAGCACCGCACCGCTGCTTGCCCCCATGCCGGAAACCGGTGCCGGGAACGATCCGGTGTACGGCTATCTGCGGCGGCTCGAAGAGGAGAAGAGTCTGCTGGAACTCGACCGGCTGCTCTACGTCGCCTGCACACGGGCGCGCCGGCGCCTGCATCTCGTGGCGCAACTCGATGTGCGATCACAGGATGGCAGATCGGTTGTGCGCCAGCCGGATGCGAGGTCATTGCTCAGGCGACTGTGGACTGTGGTCGGGCCCGAAGCCGAGTCTGGCATGCAGGACGCGGGGTGGCTGCCCCGTGCTGAGCATAAGGAGCCGGTGTGGATACAGCCGACCATCCGACGGCTCCCTCCGCAGTGGCAGCTGCCCGTACCGCCGCCACCCATGCCCCTGCCGCCAGGGACTGCAGAACCGGCGACAGCCGAGCCGGTAGTCTATGAATGGGCGGGGCGGCTCGCCATGCACGTGGGTTCGGTCGTGCACTGGTGGTTGCAGCTTATCGCCACGCAGGGCGTGGAAGCGTTTTCGTCCGGTCGGCTGTACCGGGATCAGCCCCTGATGCAGCGGATGCTGGCCGGCATGGGTGTGCCACTGCATGAACTCGATGGCAGCACTGCCCGGGTCATTGAAGCGCTGGAACGGACACTGGCTGATGAGCGTGGACGCTGGATTCTCGGCGGATCCCACGTGGAGTCGGCCAGTGAACTTGCACTGACCGTGCCTGAGGCAGGGCGATTCCGCAATCTGGTGGCAGACCGGACCTTCCGCACCACGGATGGCACGCGCTGGGTGATCGATTACAAGACCAGCCAGCACCAGGGCGCGTATCTGGATGACTTCATCGCGACCGAGGTGGAGCGTTACCGGGCGCAGTTATGCGGCTATCGTGAGGCCATCATGGCGCTGACCGGTGAACCTGTACGCATCGCGCTCTATTTTCCACTGCTCGGGGTCTTCCGCGAAGTGGTTGGCGATGCTGCCGCGAGCGGCTAGAAACTCCCGGACAGGCCGATATCGGTACTGCCATCGGGCCCGCGGGCACCGAGGGCCACCAGC